>JAGQOS010000468.1 GCA_020427265.1 Planctomycetales bacterium | reverse complement strand
CGGATAGGCTCGTTGGCATGCGCCTGGTTACCCATTTGCGTGGCGACGCCGCACTGCTGGGCCGTTTCCGCCATGAGCCGGGCTTCGTAGACCGAATGCGTGAGCGGTTTTTGGCAATACACGTGCTTGCCCAACCGCATGGCCATTACCGCTGCAGGAGCATGGCAGTGATCCGGTGTGCTGACAGTCACCGCGTCGATGTCTTTCTGCTCTTCCAACATCACGCGGAAATCTTTGTACACTTTCGCGCCGGGAAACTTTTTGAACGTACCACTGGCCCGGGCGTGGTCGACATCGCACAGTGCGACGATATTGCAGCCGGCATCGGCCGACCCGCTCACGTCGCTCGCCCCTTTGCCGCCGACGCCGATTCCGGCCACGTGCAAGCGCTCGTTCGCGCCGAAGGCGCGGCTGGGCACATAGGTGAAAGCGAATGCAGAAGCGGTCGCTCCGAGGAACGTCCGGCGGTCGATTGTCGGTTTGCGCATCGGTCAGGGTCTCCGCCCACAGAGTTCAAGGATAAAGCCAGATTGTCGCCCGCTGAGCGTCGCGATTCAAGTCGCGAGGCGAATCCGCCAAGAACAGCGCGGAGCCCGCCGACGCACGGCGAGAATGGCGCACTCGCAAGGCACTAAGACGACGCGTACGGTGCGAGAGCCCGAATCGCTGCATTTGACGGGCGGAAACGCGTTCTTGCCAAGTGGCGGGCACGGCTCTTCAACATCGCGCCGTAATGACTGTTACGCCGAACGTCGACGTCGCCAAAACGAAAGATCACGCCGCAAGGGGCGCCACCGCTGCTCGTCGCCTGCTTGAGCCTGCTCGCCGCGAGGACGAGGACCGGCCAGCTTTACGATCAAGGAATCTGTCACATCGACCTGGCTAATGCGGTCGTTCGCGTCGATACGCAAAGGAAAATGCCCACAGCAACACCGCATGGCGCGGCGCAGCCGGTCGGCGAGAACGGCCAGATCGGCTGTTTTGACCAGGCACAGCCGCGCTTCGAGATCAAAGGCTTCGAGTGCGTCGCCATCGCGCAGCGGCGCGGCCAACGCAATGACCGGAATTTCGCGCAACGGATCGTGACAACGAATTTCGGCCAACAGTCGCGCGGTCGACAGGTCCGCAGGATCGAGAGCGACTAATATCAAGTCGGGAAGCGACTCAGGATGGCTCTGCATGGTCGCCAACAGCCAAGCCGAGGCATCCTCGCTATTACTGAGCGACTCGAGATCGAATCGCGCCCCTGTGCTTTCCAACGCCCGTTGAATACGCGCCCGATCGTGAGCACTCTCTTCAACGAGCAAGATCTTCAGCGTTTCGGCAACCGTGGCGCCGCCAGGCCGTACTTCGTCTTCCATGATTAGCCCCTGAATCGGCGGTCCGTCCTCCCTGGACCACGCTCGGCATGCCACCTGGGAACAGGTGCACGGGAATAAGTCTGGTCGTCGACGCGAAATTGGTCAAGGTGAGTATCCGCCGCAGACCGGCGGCCAGCACGCGGCTTTTCGACCGTTTCCACACCTTTACGTTGCATCCCTTTGCCGCACCGGTAATAATGGGGGGCAATCAAGTGATTTATCTTTTCCGCGGAAATCGCCGCATGGCGCCATCCGACACGAGCAAGGCCGATTCGAGCAGTGAAGTTCTGGACGACGGCGCCGTCGTGCTGCCTTCCAAGCCGCCTCCGCTGCCGAAACAATCGCAGCCCACGAAGCCGACCAAGCGGCCGGCAAAGGCCAAGGGAGCGGGTGGGAATAGCCCGCCGGGCGCTGCCCAATCAAAGCCAAACTCTTCGGCAGAGTCCGATCCGAAACCGAAAAGCGACGAGAAAGCACGGGAAGAGACGGCCGACGACGAGCCTGAGGAGGCCGGTCCCGGCGTCATCGCCGACTTCTTGCGCGGTGCGCCGAGTTGGCTGTCGAGCTTGATCGTGCACATGATCGCGCTGCTCGTGCTTGCACTCTGGACGCTGGCCGTGCCCGAGGAACCGGTGACTCCAAGCCTGATCGCCAGCACGTCGGAAGTGATGGACGATTTCGAAGAGCTTCCCGACGAATTGGAGATGGAAGAACTCGAAATCGAAACGGTCTCGATGGATGCCCAGATTCAGGATCCGGGCGAGGCGATGATCGGCGAGTTGAACGTCGAGACCGAAGCGACCTTCGAAATGAGCGAAATCGGGAATATCGACACGTCGACGGTCGGCGAAATTGGCATGCTCTTCGGCGAAGATGGCCAAGGCATGGCCGAAATCGGCGCCGGCGCCGGTGGCGCCAAGTTCTTTGGCACCCGATCGAGCGGGCGGCGATTCGTCTTCGTGGTCGACAATTCGAACAGCATGACGAAAGGACGATTCGAAACGGCGCTGAACGAATTGGTGAATACGGTCGAGGGGTTCGGCCCGAAGCAACAGTTTTACGTGATTTTCTTCAGCGATACGGCCTATCCGCTCTTCCATCCGCAGGGGGCGAAAGGGCTCGTGCCGGCGACGATCCAGAACAAGGAGATGCTGCGAGCCTGGCTGCACACCGTCGAGCTTTGCTTGCGCACGAAGGGCGAAGCGGCCGTCTCGGCAGCGCTCGCCCTGCGCCCCGATGCGATTTATATTCTGGGCGACGGCGCGTTTACCGACAAAACGCGCGAAATGATTCTCGGCCAGCCGAAGTCCATCCCCATTCACACGCTGGGCATGGAAGTGGACAAACGCGGCGAAACCGAACTGAAGGCCATCGCCAAGCACACGGGCGGAACCTACAAGGCCGTAGGCGTGCATCCGGCGGCGCGCGGCCTGGCGCAAAAGCATCCGCGCAAGAAGAATAACACGTTCGGTCCCATCTGGGGCATCGAATTGCCGAAGGGGAAGAAGAAAAAGTAGGCGGGCCAGCGCCTGGAAGTCCAATCGGCGTTCGCCACCGTCTGCCGTATACTGCCTTGGGCAAGATCGGACCACGCATGACCATTGACCCTACGAATCCGTATACCGCGCCGCAGGCCGATTCGATGCCGTCGCTTTCGCCGGCGCCGGAGAACATCGATCCGGCGCAGCTCAAGAAAATTCAGGCGATCATTAAGGACGCCGGCCAGTTTTGGCTGGCCATCCTGATGTGTTTCTTCTGCGGCGCGATCGGGCCGATTATCATTGGCCCCTGGTACCTGGTGCGGCTGATCCAATGGAACTCGCTGGCCCGCGAAGAACCGCTGCTGCTCGATCCCAACGTAAGGCAAGGCAGCATCGCCCAGAAATTTCAGGCCGCCAAAATCAAGCTGATTCTCGGCATGAGCTTCGGGGCGCTCATCTTTGTTCTGATCTTTGTAGGACTCGCGCTGTCGATCCGATAGCCTGTCGGTCTACGCCCATTTCGCATGTCGCGGACGCGTACCGTACGCGTGCGTCCTTCACTTGCAGCAATTATTCCACAGTCACGCTTTTGGCCAGGTTTCGCGGCTTGTCGACATCGCACCCGCGTAAGACGGCGATGTGATAGGCGAGCAGTTGCAATGGAATGCTGGTGATGATCGGCTGCAGGAACTCGTCGACCTGCGGCACGTGGATCACGTCGTCGGCCACTTGCGGAACGTGTGAATCGCCCTCGCCCACGACGGCGATTACCGGTCCGCCGCGCGCCTTGATTTCTTCGAGGTTCGACATCACTTTGTCGTAGACCGGACCCTGCGGCATGATGACCACGCACGGCGTGCGTTCGTCGATCAGCGCGATGGGGCCGTGCTTCATCTCGGCGGCCGGATAACCTTCGGCGTGAATGTAGCTGATTTCCTTCAGCTTCAGCGCTCCTTCGAGCG
>JAGQOS010000467.1 GCA_020427265.1 Planctomycetales bacterium | reverse complement strand
GTTGCCGACGTCGAAAATCGAGCGCATGGAAGAGGACGAGAATTTTTGGCCCGCCAGCGCCCCGAGCCAAGGCCCCGACGGCGTCTGCGGTCCGTGTAGCGAGATCTACTACCATCCGCAAAATGGCAAGGCGGTTGAAATCTGGAACCTGGTTTTCACGCAATTCAACCGCGTGGGCGACCCGCCCGACAACCTGCGGGCGCTGCCAAGCAAGAACATCGACACCGGCATGGGCCTCGAACGCACGGCCGCCACGTTGCAAGGCGTGCCGACCAATTACCACATCGACAATCTCTTTCCGCTCGTACTCGCCGCCGCCGACGTGTGCGGCGTGAAGTACGAACTCGATTCGGATAACGGCCGCCGACTGCGGCGGATCACCGACCACGTGCGTGCGTGCACGTTCGCCATTCACGAAAACGTTTACCCCGGCCCCAATAAAGAGAAGTATGTGATCAAGCGACTGCTGCGGCGGGCCGTGCTCGACGGGCATCAAATGGGCCTGCGCGAACCGTTCCTGCATCAGCTCGTGGCCAACGTGGCCGACGCCATGGGCGGGCCTTATCCCGAGCTGAAAGAAACCGTCGAGCGCGTCGCCGGCGTCATCAAAACGGAAGAAGCCAACTTCTTCGGCACGATCGACGGCGGCCTCGATCGGATCGAGCGGGTCTTCGACCAAATGCGATCAGAGAACCGCGCGCTGGTCGACGGCGCCGCCGCGGCCGAGTTGTATCAAACCTTTGGCGTGCCACCGGAACTGTTCGAGTCGCTCGCTGCGGAACACAACCTCACGTTCGACTGGGATGGCTACCGGCGAGCGATGGAAGCCCACGGCGAAGCCTCGGGCAAGGCGCAGCATACGGTCATGGGGGGAACCGGTCCGCTCGACGCTCTGAAGAAAGCCGTCAAGTCGACCACGTTTCTGGGCTACGAAACCACCGAGGCCCGGGCGACCGTCAAAGGAATCATCGCCGGCCAAGCGCCGGACGATCATCTCTGCGATCAAATGGACGAGGTCGGTCACGCCGATCCCATCCGTGTCGTTTTAGACCAAACTCCGTTCTACGGCGAAAGCGGCGGCCAGGTGGGCGATAGCGGCAAACTCGTGGGCGAGGGTTTTGAATTTGAAGTAAGCGATACTCAAAAAGATGGCGAGCTGATCGTGCATTTCGGCCATCTGCGTTCCGGCGTAATGCACGAAGGGGCGCATGTCGAGGCCCAGGTCGATGTCGAGCGGCGCGACGCGATTCGCCGCGCGCATTCGGCCACGCACATCCTGCATTACGCGTTGCAGAAAAATCTCGGCAAACATGCGCAGCAGCAGGGCTCGAAGGTCGACGCCGACTGGCTCCGTTTCGACTTCACCAACCAGGCCTCGATCGAAGCCGATCAGATGACATTGATCGAGCACGATATCTCAGAGCGTGTCGCATCCGACGAGCCAATCCAATGGAAAACGTTGCCGCTGGCCGAAGCCAGGCAACAGGGCGCAATGATGCTCTTCGGCGAAAAGTATCCCGATCCCGTCCGCATGGTTTCGATGGGCGAGTTCAGCCGCGAATTGTGCGGCGGCACCCATTTAACCGCGACAGGCCAGGTGGGCGCCTTCGACATTGTTTCCGAAGAAGCGGTTTCGGCCGGCACGCGGCGCATCGTCGCGCTGACTGGGAAACGCGCGCTGGAAAACGAGCAAAGAACGCGAGAGACACTCGCTCAAGCCGCGTCGGCCCTCGGTGTTGCTCCGTTGTCGGTTCCCGGCGCCGTTGAACAACTGGCCCAAGCCGTGCGCGAGAGGAAGAAAGCGCTGAGCGGCGGTGGCAAAGTGTCGCCTGCCGCAGAGACCAAGCCCACGACCGGCGCCGCGGCGGCCGTAGCCGATTACGCCGCCGTGAAACAGGCATTGGCCGAATCAGGCCGCCTGCTCAACGTCGCTCCGTTCGACATCCTCGAACGAATCGAACGGCTACAGGCCGAAGTCGCCGATCTCGACCAGCAGTTGCAGGCCCGCGCCGCGGCGGGCGATGTCTCGGTCGACTCGCTGATCGAGGCGGCGGAAATGGTCGGCAACACCCGCGTGATCGTGGCCGATGTGCCGGCCGCAAATCCCAATCTGATGCGACAATGGATCGACCAGATTCGCCGCAAGACAGGCCCGGCCGCCATCCTGCTGGCGACGGCCGCAGGCGACGACAAAGTCGTCCTGGTTGCCGGGCTCAGCCGCGAACTCGTCGACCAGGGCCTGAGCGCGGGCAACTGGGTGCGCGATGTCGCCAAGTTGGTTGGCGGCAGCGGCGGCGGCAAACCCGACCTGGCGCAAGCTGGCGGCAAGCAGCCCGACCAGATCCCGGCCGCGCTCGCCGAAGCCAAGGCGATCTTCTCGCGCCTGGCGGCCGGGTCGTAGCGAGTACCGAACAGGCACCACGTTGCAGTGGATGTCGCCACAGAACCAGGATGAATCGAACGAGTCGTTGCTACATTTCGCTAGGCAGTACACTTCCTTCGGACACGGCGTAGCTCCCTGGTGGCAACTCTTTGAAACTGGGAAACCGTGGTTGGCGTGCATGCTAGCTATCAGGCGGGCGCTGTCTTCGTGCTTTGTGCACAATGACCTATTCAGGACTGCCACAAGTCTCATAGAATATTTGTAGGCGGTTCGTGATCGACAAATGAATCCTTGCAACGATGCAAGTGTCTGTCGCGCTACTCAGAATGCTCAGCACAAGGAGCGGTAGGATGCGAGCAACAGAAGACCGGTGGCATTACAAAGTGGAGCGCGGTCCCGATTGGCTGTTTGTCAAAGTTGTTCCGCCGTCGCAGGACCAGGGCGATACGCCACACATCGACACCGATATTCTCAACCTGCTGCGACGCCATACCGCGCACCGCGTTGTCTTGGAACTCGACGAAGTTGCGGCGTTGCCGCCACAATTCTTGGAAGAACTCGTCGCCTTGCGCGAACAATTGGAGCAAGATCGAGGCGTGATGCGGCTGACGGGGCTTAGCGCCCCTTGCCTCGAACAGTTCCGCGCCAATCAGCTCGAAGGACGTTTGCCGACATTCCCAACGCGGCAAGAGGCCGTCTTCGGAAAAGCGGCGGCGCCTTCCAAGTAGCGCGAAGCGTTACCGCGCGCTTCCGCGCGAAACGACATTGACTGCCGAAGTGGCGATCTCTATCCGCGCACTTCGAGCAAATTATCGATTTGCCGCACACCGGCCAAGCCGCGCAGCGACTCTTGCGCCATTTGTTTTTTGAAAAAGGAATCGACGGCGCCGTGCAAAGTCACCCGGCCTTCGTGTGTTTCAAATCGCAAGTTACAGCGGGCAACATAAGGGCTGGAATCCAGGGCCTGCGAAACTTGCTCGTCGAGGGCGGCGTGCGCGGTATGTACGTCGATCATGACTGGGAGTCTCCGAAAGCGATGGGGGGGAGGGAGGATGTCGCTTGCTTCCACTCTCCAATCGTCTGCGCCGACGCGTCCAGCCCAAGAATTCCCGTCGGGTAAAACCGAAAAGCAAGCAAAACTGTTTCGGTTGTGACGGTTGTTACGAATGCCGGCCAAAAGAGCCGGTTTCAACGCAATTCGAAGCCGATCGTAACGACCGCCGCCAGTAGATACGCCGCGGCGACACCGCAGCGCAGTAGCCGCTGCCGGCGGAGAAACGCGTTTGCCGTCTCCGGCACGCGTGCTGCGGCGCGGAGCATGGCGATGCGGGCGAACAGGCTAGGGTGCAGCCAGGCGGCGCGACCCGCGCCCTCAGGATTCAACGCCGCCAAGGCGGCCAGCGCGTCGATCATACGCGCGA
>JAGQOS010000466.1 GCA_020427265.1 Planctomycetales bacterium | reverse complement strand
AGAAAGGCGTGAAGAAAGCCGCCAAGGCCAAGAAGACGACGTCGAGAACTTCGACCAAGGGACTTACGAAACGCAAACCGAAATAGGTTGGCACGTGGTGGTTCGTTGTCTTCAACCTGCGATGATTCTGGTCGCGCTGCTTGCTTTCCTCGGCGGTCGTTTGCTCGCCGTGGAAACCCCATCGCGCACCGACGCCCCGGCCGACGAGAGCGGCGCGTCGCTGGCTCCCTTCGAACCTCTCGACCAACGGACCGATTCCGAGCGCGATCGGCTCGAAGCCGCCGCGCTTTTCGCCACGGGACGCATGCTCACGCAGAAACAGCGTTACGAAGACGCGCTACGTTACTGCCAGCGGGCGCACCGCGCCGACCCCGCCTCGGCCGTAATTCTCGAACAGATTGTCTCCCTGGCGATTGAATTGGAGCGGGAAGAGGTCGCCTCGCGCTACGCACTGATTCTTGTCGAATTGGGCGGAGACCTCGATCTGGAATTGGGACGCCATTTTGCTCGCTATCTTGGCGAACGCGGAGAGCTGAAGCGGGCGGCGCGCCTCTACGATCGGCTGCTTTCGACCGGGGGCCAGTTGGAGCCGGGGATTGCCGAGATTCTCGAACATCTCAATGCCGGCCGAATCTATCTCCTGCTCGAACGCTATACGGACGCCGCCAAAACACTTGAGCTTGTTGAAAGTGCGCTTCTTGAGCCAACCAAGTATGAAATCAGTACGAAGCAGGCGCGCGTCCTCAGCGGCGACGCCGGCATGACTCTGCAACTGATCGGTGTCGCCTACCTGGAAGCTGATCGTATCGACGATGCGCAGCGCGCCTTTCGCAAACTACAGGACGACCATCCCGACGCGACGCAGTTTGGCTTTAACATGGCCCGCATTGCCATGCGGCGCAAAAAGGCGAACAACGCTCTGGATTTCCTGCAGGCCTATTTAAACGATCCTCCCCAGGATGCCGACGCAGCGCCTTACACCTTGTGGGTTACGATTTTACAGGAGCTGGGACGCGAAAAGGAAGTTCACGGTGAGCTGTCGCGACTGGCGCGACAACAGCCAGCCAATGCGGCGCTGGCAACGGTCTTGCTCCGGCAATTGTTGGCCGGCGACGAGTTCCTTGCCGCCGCTGAAGCTTTGGATCGCACGAACGCGGCGGCTCGCGAACAAGGACGCATGCTTGTTCCCGAACTAGCGGGGCTCGAAGTCGACGTGCGCCTACGGGCTGACCAGCCGGCGCGCTTACTCGATCTCTTGCGTGCGGTGATACGCGCTTCGAGGTCGTTGAGCGGTATCGAAGACGAAATTGGCCAGGTCATTAAGGACAAGGCTTTCACGCAGCGAATTTATGAGGAGCAGGCGAAGCGTCGTCGGCAGCGGGATACAACGGAGCAGCTTCAATTGCGAGCCGAAGAAGCGTTTGCTACGGCGCACTTGGCACTGTGGTCGGGGGACGTCGAATTCGCGGAGAAGCAGTTTCGCCTTGCCGAAAAGCTTCTGCCGGAAGGAATCGCCGAGTGGTGGTTGGTTTGGGGCCTGGAACTATTTGTAAAGGACCATGCCGAGGCAGCGGCGCGTCTGTTGCGACATGCCGTGGAGCAGGAAGACAATGCGCAGCGCAAGGGTGTTTATCAATTCTACCTGGCCTCGGCCCTGTCGCTGTCAGACGATATCGATGGCGCGCTCGCAGCCGCCGTCGCTTCGGCCGCTGCCGATCCAAAATCGCCCGAGCGCGCCGCTCGCGTGGCTTGGGTCTACTATCATGGCGAGCGGTACGACGAAGCCGTTGACGCCTATCAGGCTTTGATCAAGCGTTTTGGCGGTGATTACAAGTCGCCGGAAGCGCGCGCGGCCGTGCGTTCGGCGCGCCTGGCTTTGTCGAACATCTATGTCGCGATCAGCGACTTGTCGGCGTCGGAAGAAATGCTCCAACTTGTGCTCGACGAGTTTCCCGACGACGTCGGCGCCATGAACGATTTGGGATATCTGTGGGCCGATCGCAACGTCCATCTGAATCGCGCCTTTCGCATGATCCTGCGCGCCGTGGCGGAAGACCCGGAGAATCTCGCCTATCTCGATAGCCTCGGCTGGGTGCAGTTTCGTTTGGGCCGATATGCCGATGCGGTGGAGACTCTCGAGAAGGCTGCGGCGGGCGAGGAGGCGGACGGCGTCATTCTCGAACACCTGGGCGACGCCTACAACGGCGTTGGACAACTCGATAAGGCCCGCGAGACGTGGCGCAAAGCTCTCGATAAGTTCGAGCATCAAGAAGACAGCGAGAAGGCGAAGCGGATACGGCAAAAGCTACGCGCGCCGCCGCCTGCGGTCGAAGTCTCGCAGGAATCGAAGTGATCGATTCCTGTCAGGCGCGCGGCGGATCGGAATTCGTTTCTCGAACGTGACCAATTTGAGGCGACAAAGGAGCGCATTGTGGCAGGACATTCTCACTGGGCCGGCATCAAGCATAAAAAGGCCTTAATCGACAACAAACGCGGCAAGCTATGGAGCAAGCTTTCCAAGGCAATCATCGTTGCCGCCAAGATCGGCGGGGCCGACCCCGATGCGAATCTGCGTCTCCGCTACGCCATCGACGATGCCAAGGCCGGCAATATGCCGAAGGACACCATTGAGCGCGCGATCAAGAAAGGCGCGGGTGATCTGGATGGAGACAACTACGAAGAGGTGATCTACGAAGGGTATGGACCTAACGGCGTGGCGGTGCTCTGCGAGGCCCTGACCGACAACCGAAACCGTACGGCCCCCGAGCTACGCAAGTTGTTCGAGATTGCCGGCGGTAAACTCGGCGCGACGGGGTGTGTGGCCTGGATGTTCGATCGCAAGGGCGTGTTCCTGATCGACGACGACAAGACCGACGAGGAAACCCTGTTCGAACTCGCGCTCGAGGCTGGCGCCGACGACGTGAAACACGATGGCAAACAATTTGTCGTCACCTGTGAGCCGGATAATTTTGGCGATGTTGGCCAGGCCATCGACTCGGCCGAGATTCCCACCGACGTACGAGAGATTACGCGCATCGCTAAAGATACGGTCGAGCTCGATGTCGACGCGGCGCGTAGCGTGCTAAAGTTGATGGACGCGCTTGATGATCACGACGACGTTCAGAAGGCGTCGGCAAACTTCAGCATTTCGGACGAGGCCATGGCCGAATTGGAAGCGGACGACGCGTAGGCCAACCGCCTACGACGGCATCGCGTTGCGAATGCTGGCCACAAAATCGTCGTTGTCGAACGGCTTGTTGAAGCACTTGACGACACCCTTGCGATGAGCCGCTTCGAGCATGTTTTCATCGCCGTGCCCGGTAATCAGAAACACCGGCACTGCCCATTTTCTTTCGGCGAGCCGATCGAGCAATTCCAGCCCTGACATGCCTGGCATGCGAGCATCGAGCACCAGGCAGCAGCGGCGCGGCAGGGACGGCATTTCCAGGAATTCTCCCGGCGAGGCGAACACCTGCGTTTGAATGCCGTTGACATGCAAGAGCAGTGCAATGGCCTGGCGAATTGCCGGTTCGTCATCCACGACATACACGATCGGTTCCTCGCCGTGCGTCATGCAAGATCCCCCGGGACGGCCGGCATCGTGAATCTGCAAACCGCGCCTCGCTCGTGGCCAGGCGCCAGGCTGATGCGGCCGCCGTGCGATTCGATGATCGTTCGGCAGATGGCCAGCCCCATGCCCATGCCTTCGGATTTCGTCGAGTAAAAAGCCTCGAAGACCTTCGCCGCGGTCTCGGCCGACATGCCTGGGCCATGGTCGCGTACGGAAATCTCCACGAAGCGATCGTCACATTCGCTGGCTACAATATCTAGATTTCGCGGCGCCGACT
>JAGQOS010000465.1 GCA_020427265.1 Planctomycetales bacterium | reverse complement strand
ATACGAGGCCGGCGGAGACAGAGGATAGCGAGTCGGCCGATGATGCTCCGGCGGATTCGAGCGATGGTAAACCAGCAGAAACGGAAACGCAGGAGCAAGCCGCGGAAAGCCCCGGTGATCCGCAAGCTGGCGACGCAAGTGAGGAAGAAGGCGACATAAACGAAACGCCGGACGACGCAGCGGAAGAATCCGAACCGAACGCAACGCCAGACGGAGACGATAGCGCTGACAGCGGGCAATTTAATGTCCTCGACGATACTGCCAACGCCGATGACGAACAATCGACGGAGGTCGAAACTGAGGATTCTTCGAATGCGCCGCCGGAAACGGACGAGCAGAGCGAATCGAGCGACAATCCCGCTACGGAGTCCGTGAACGAAACGCCGGAATCGGAGCCGTCGGCCGAAGCAGATGAAGCAGATAAAAACGATAAACCGGTGAATGGCGAAGAGCCGGCAATCGAGCAAGAGCCAGCGCCAGCGGCTCAGGAAGTGGCCAAGAAGTATCAACCGTTGGAAGAAGTTGCTGATCAGATTCGACAGACTATTGCTCGAGATTCGAGCCGGGTCCTGTCGCGACGGCAGGAGATCCTGAAGCCTATTCTCGAAGCAATGGACGCTTACTCGGCCGAGCTGGCGCAATGGCGCATCGCCCAAGACGCGAAAGCGGCCGACGCGCCCGATGTGGCTAAGCCCAAGATGCCGAATATTCAAAATTTGGCGGACGAGGCTGGTTTGAAGCACGAAACAGTCGCACCTGTTTCGGTACTTGAGTTCGCCGACGCCCCGCTTGGCCGTTCGTTCATCATCGTGGATGGACGGCGCACGGAACAACTCTTTGCCCAAGCTTTTCGAGGTCGCCTCGAAGCATATCGAGCCGTGATGACGGAAGACGTCGAAGGCCATGCCTATGTTGTTTGGCAAACGACCGATCATCCTGCCGACGTTCCTGAGTTGAAAGACGTACGGTCCGAGGTCGTCCACACCTGGAAATTGATGCAGGCTCGCAAACTCGCGCAGCAAGAAGCGGAACGATTGGCGGAAGCGGCTAAGAAATCAAATCAACCGTTGCGCGAGTACTTTGCCGAACGCAAAGACCCGCCGTTAATTATCACCGAGCCATTTACCTGGTTAACGTATGGCCCGGTGCCGGGTGGTCAGATGGGGCGAGCACCTAGACTGGCAACGCTTGACGAAGTGCCGAATGCTGGTCCGGAGTTCATGGCGGCCGTTTCCAAGCTTGAGCAGGATCAAGTCGGCGTTGCTGCGAACCATCCGCAAACGGTTTACTATGTTGCTCGCGTTGCGCGACACGACGTGCCGTTAGAAACGCTCCGCAAGCGATTCCTGCAACTGCCGGAAATCGGCGCTGCACGCGATCTGGCACGCAGTGATCTCAGGCGGCAACTTATGGACGGGTTACGCGAGTCGGTCGCTCAAGAGGCGCGACTGGATTGGATCGTTACACCGGATACGAACTTTCGCTAATTGCCCTATCGTGCGAACGCGCATTCGTACGAATCGTTCAGTTGCTAGGAAAGTCAACTTCGATTTCGACGACGTTACTGATCGTCGCCGGCGGCTGGTTTCCTCGTCGCTGCAACTTGAATGCAATGCGTCCGCTGCCCTGTAAATTCAGCGCATTGCCAGGTACAAGAAACGACTTTGGCGTTAGAGAGATCTCAAGCGCGCGATCGTTTGCCAATTTGCCCGGCAGTAATGATTTCGCACCGACAATAGCCAAGAACAGATTTCGATCTGTTTGTTTGTCGTCAGCGATTGCAAATTTGCCGCCAGTGTATTGAAACGCGTGTCTTGGGTCGTCAACGTTCGCATCGACTAACGCGGCGCCGCCACGAAAACTTCTCCGTTGAAGAATTTCGGCAGCTTGACCTCTCTCCGCTTCGGGAACGAAGCAGGCGAGAAGCCAAACATCTCCCTCCTGCAATCCGTCGAATACGGTGAAGTAGCTATTCGGCGTCATCGACAATCGCAGCAAATATTCCGCTGGCTCGCCTACCCAGCGAGCATCGGACCAATAGAGGGCTTTCGCAGACCCCTGAATGAACACTTCGGCGCGTGCTGAAGCCGGCAGATCGGCGAGCGAAGAATTTGCTTGCGGACGGCATCCTAGGAACGCCGCAGCGGCAATCAGGGGTAAACACATCAGCCGCAATGTTCCGCATTCCAGCAAATAGCAGCAGATTCTCGAATGCGACGCAGTAATCGGCCTGCCTCCCCCTAAATGCGGCATGGGTTCTCACCCAAGTTATTTTAGCCGGCGATAAATACCGTTACAATCGACGTGGCAAACTGTCGACATTTTGTCCGAAGTCAAAAACGAAGGACCAATGGCCACACTTGTTCCGCGGCAAACAAGGCTGACACGAACCTCACAACGCCAGTCGAGGTGGCGAACGCGATGGAGTCAATCAGGCGTTCATTTTTGTGTTGAACTATTAGAATCTCGCCTGGCTCTTGCTGCCGACACGGCTCTTTTGCCCATGGAAGTGGCCTGGCAGCCAATGACATTCCCGGAAATGCCATTGGGCCGCCTCGTTCAGTCGCAAGTGTCGGCGTCCGAATACGCGCTATTCCGACTCGACCGTGCACATTTCGAAGCCATTGCGGAACGGGTGCCCCTGGAGAGTAAGTTTGTGGCCGGCGCATTCCCTGGCCGTATCTCGCTTCCAACGCCCGTCGGCGAAATGGCAGCGTTTACGCTCTTTGAGTCGCCTATAATGGCCGCAGAATTGGCCGACAAGTTCCCCGAGATTCGCACGTATGCCGGTCAAGGAGTCGACGACCCGACGGCTACCCTTCGCCTTGACATCTCGCCGGCTGGGGTCCATGCCCAGGTGCTCTCCGCGACGTCCACGTTCTACATCGATCCCTACTTTCGCGGATACGATAAGTTCTACGCCAGCTACTTTCCGGGCGACTTGAAATCCAGACCGATTGCCGAAACGCTTTTACCGAGTAAATCGCCGTCGTTTTCGCTCGCAGCACCTTCAACAACGATTAGCAGTCCACTTGCTGTTGGCGCGGAATTGCGAAAGTACGATTTGGCCCTGGCCGCGACGGCCGAGTACACACAATTTCATGGCGGCACAGTTGCCGATGGCCTGAATGCGATCGTTACCGCAGTTAATCGCGTGAATGGAATTTATGAAAGAGCGGTTGCGGTTCGGTTTGAACTCGTCGCCGAAAATGATCAGCTAGTTTATACCGATGCTGCCTTGGACCCATATACAAACAACGACGCCGACGCACTGGCGGATGAAAATCAACAGACTGTCGATTCGATCGTCGGCGCGGGTAACTACGACATCGGCCATGTCCTAAGCACCGGGACGAGTGCGACAGCAGCTTTGGGAGTCGTTGGTGTCGAAGGTCAAAAAGCCAAGGGAGTTACCGGTAATCCGCAACCCGTGGGCGACGCATTCCTCGTCGACCATCTGGCGCATGAGATCGGTCATCAATTTGGCGCTAACCACACGTTCAATGGGCTAGGAGGCAACTGCGCCAATGGGTCGAGGAATCCAGATAGTGCCTTTGAGCCGGGTAGCGGATCGACCGTATTTGGATATGCAGGACGTTGCGGCGACGATGACTTGCAGTCGAATAGCGATCCCTACTTTCACGCCAGTTCGTTCCACGAAATCGTTTCGTATTCGACCCAGGGAGTTGGCAGTGCGGTTGCCGATGTTCTTGCAACCGGCAACAATGTTCCGCAGGTCGACGGCGGAGCGGACTATGTGATTCCCGCGGATACAGCCTTTGCGTTAGCCGCGACAGGTTCCGATCCGGACCCAGGCGACGTGCTCACCTATTCCTGGGAACAAATGGAC
>JAGQOS010000464.1 GCA_020427265.1 Planctomycetales bacterium | reverse complement strand
CCCGGCGCGAGCAGCGTGCAGACTACAAAGGCGATGATCGGAAATACGATCCGTTCGAGGCGCGACACTTGTCGCGACGGTTTCATGCGGATCAGCCGTTCCTCGCGCGAGGTTAGCAATCGCATGATGGGCGGTTGGATGACAGGAACCAACGCCATGTAGGAATAGGCGGCGATCGCGATTGCGCCGAGCAACTCCGGGGCGAGACGCGAGGAGAGAAAAATCGCCGTGGGGCCGTCGGCCCCGCCAATGATGCCGATCGCCCCTGCCTCCTGTGGCGTGAACGCCAGGCAGATCGCGCCGAGGTAAGTCAGGAAGACACCCACTTGTGCGGCGGCGCCCAACAGCACGAGCTTGGGGTTGGAAAGCATGGTCGAAAAGTCCATCATCGCCCCGATGCCCAAAAAGATCAGCGGCGGATAGACACCTTTGGCCACGCCGAAATACAGGTATTGCAGCACAGTGCCTTCGTCGTAAACGCTCAACGACATGCCGGCAACCGGTGGGATATTGCCCACGAGAATGCCGAACCCAATCGGCACCAAAAGCAAAGGTTCGTAGTGTTTGGCGATCGCCAGCACGATAAAGCCCGCACCGATCGCCATCATGATCAGATTGCCGGCTTCCATGCCCGCGAAGGCGGTGGTTTGGAAGAAGTCGTTCGCCTTGGCGCCTAGATACTCGAAAGCGTTCATCGGTCGCCTCGGTGTCGGATCTTGTGCGATTGATGGTGCTGCAAGCGACCTTCGAGCGACCACCCTAGGTCCTGTGGAGTAAGCCCGGAAATGCGGACAATGCGATGCGGGCGGTCGAGTGTCGCCGCGACCGCGGCCGCGATGACTGCGAGTGTCTCTTCCGAGATCTCATCGCCTGCCGCCTCGGTCGGTTCGGCCGCGATCGGCGCAGTCGCAGGACGCGGCAGCAATCTTGGCAATAGCCCGATAAACGTCGCCAGCAGAGAGAGCGCTAGGAAGACGACCAGGATTCCCATAATTGCCAGCGGAATTCCGTGGTCGTGCCAGAGCGGCGCGAGTGTGAATTCGATCAGCGGCCGCGTTTCATTTTGAGCCAACAACATGCCTTACTCCAACGTGAGCAACACGTGTCCCTCTTGAACTTGATCGCCTGGTTTCACATCGACACTGCCGACCGAACCAGCCACAGGCGCCGTGATTTGGTTTTCCAGCTTCATCGCTTCAAGGATCACGAGCGCCTGCCCTTGCTTGACTTGGTCGCCAGCCGATACGAGCACGGATTTGATGAGCCCGGCCATCGGGCTTGTTACCGCGCCCGCTCCGACCGGGAGCGTGGGCCGCTTGGCCGGTGCATTGGCGGCGGGCGGCGGCGCTGCGTCGCTTGGCGAGGACGCGGCTGGCGGAGCGCTGTAGGGATTGGTTTCCGTCAAATCTTCAACGGTCACGTCGTACGACTTGTTGCCGATCGTGATGCGTAGTTTTTTCATAATGTGCTATCGTGTGGAAAGGTTACATGGGAATCAGGCCGTGTTTCTTCGGCGGGCGGGTTTCGCTCTTCGTCAGCATGTTGCGCAGCGCCAACGAAAGAACACCGCGCGTTTGCGACGGCAGAATGACATCGGTAATCATGCCGTGCGACGCCGCCATGTAAGGCGAGGCGAAACGGTCGCGATACTCTTGCTGTAGTTTCTCGCGCAGCGCCGCTTTGTCTTCCGCTTCGGCCAACTCGCGGCGGTACAGCACGTTGACCGCGCCTTCGGCGCCCATCACGGCGATTTCGGCCGTTGGCCAGGCGAAGACCATGTCGGCCTTCAAGTCGCGGCTGCACATGGCCAAATACGATCCGCCGTAGGCTTTGCGCGTGATCAGCGTGATTTTGGGCACGGTGGCCGAGGCGTAGGCGAACAGCATCTTCGCGCCGTGGCGAATGATGCCACCCTGTTCCTGCGCTACGCCCGGGAGAAAGCCCGGGACATCGACCAGCGTTACCAGAGGAATGTTAAAGGCGTTGCAGAAGCGGATGAATCGAGCCCCCTTGTCCGACGCGTCGATATCGAGCGCGCCGGCCTTCACGCTGGGTTGATTGGCGATTAGACCGGCAACCACACCGTCGATACGCGCGAAGCCGACGATCAGATTCGGGGCAAAATCGCGATGGACTTCCAAGAATCGATTCGGGTCGACGACGCGACGAATCACATCGTACATGTTCATCGTGCCTTTGGGATCGCTCGGAATCAGGTCGTTCAGCGATTCGTCGGTGTCGAGACAGATCTCGTCGGTGGGGGAATGAGGCGGATTCTGTACGTTGTTGGCCGGCAGGTACGACAGCAAGTCACGCACGATATGCATTGCATGCCGATCGTCGTCGGCAATAAAGTGAACGTTGCCGCTAATGCTCGCGTTCGCCGCCGCGCCGCCGATTTCTTCCATCGTGCAATCCACGCCGGTTACCGCCTTGATGACCTGCGGACCGCAGATGAACATATTGGCGCCGGCGCGCGTCATGATCAGAAAATCCATCAGCGCGGGCGAATAGGCCGCGCCGCCGGCGCAGTTGCCGGCGATCACGCCGATCTGTGGTACACAGCCCGAAAGCAGCACGTTGCGATAAAACACCTGGCCGTAGCCCGAGAGTGATTCGACGGCCTCTTGAATGCGCGCTCCGCCCGAGTCGTTCACGCCGACGAACGGCATGCCGCCTTCCAGGGCGCAATCCATGACATCGCAGATTTTCTTGGCGTGCCGCTGCCCGAGCGCTCCGCCGCCGACCGTGGCGTCCTGGCTAAAGGCCGCGACGGGGCGGCCATCGACACGGCCGACGCCGGTCACTACGCCATCGCCCGGTAGCGACTTCTTTTCCATTCCGAAATCGTGGCAGGCATGTTCCACATGCATGCCCCATTCTTGGAACGTGTCGCGGTCAAAGATCAGGTCGAGCCGTTCGCGTGCCGCGAGCAGACCCTGATCGTGGCGTTTCGCGATCCGCTCCGGGCCGCCGCCGCTGCGCACCAAGTTGCGGCGTTTCTCCAGGTCCTTTAACATCTGCTCGCTGATACTCATTACAGGCTCGCTTGGTCAAGCTATTGGTTTGGGTGGTCGTGCGGATCCGCGCTAAAGGCGTCGAGAATGCGGCGAGCAGCCGTCTCGGCCGGCAGGTCGCCAGCGACGACCTGTTGCTCCAGGTCACTGCGTAGGCGGCGAACCTCGACATGGGAATCGAGCGCCAAACGGAGACGGTCCTCGACAATCGCCCACATCCAACGCAAGTTCTGTTGGCCACGCCGGGCGGCCGCTTGCCCCGACCTTCGCTGCCGTTCGTAACGTGTATGAATTGCGTCCCACACGGTGTCGATCCCTTCGTGCTGCAAGGCGCTACAAGTCAACACTTGTGGCGGCTCATCCGCATCGCCGCGCGGGGCGAGCGATTCGAGCGCCGAAGTGTATTGCCGTGCGGCCAATTCGGCAGCGTGCCGTGTTTCGCCGTCGGCCTTGTTAACGGCGATCACGTCGACCAACTCCAATAGGCCGCGCTTGATACCTTGCAACTCGTCGCCGGCTCCGGGGAGCATCAACGCTAGAAAACAATCGGTCATGTCGGCGACCATCGTTTCCGATTGGCCCACTCCGACCGTTTCGATCAAGACCACATCGTATTGGGCTGCTTCGCAAACCAGCATGCTCTCGCGCGTCTTTCTGGCGACTCCGCCCAGCGTTCCCGCGGATGGCGAAGGTCGAATGTAAGCGTTCTCCTCCATCGCGAGCCCCGGCATCCGTGTCTTGTCACCCAGGATGCTGCCGCCGCTGAGCCCGCTCGATGGATCTACGGCCAATACCGCAATTCGCATGCCGCGCCGGACAAGGTGCAATCCGAGTGCTTCA
>JAGQOS010000463.1 GCA_020427265.1 Planctomycetales bacterium | reverse complement strand
GATCGCACCTTCCAAACGTTCGGGCGTTTCGTACGTGCCCGCCGCAATTTGCCGCTTGATATCGGCAATTTTTATGGCTTGCGCCTTGGTTTGTTGTGCGTTGACCATTGGGAAAATCGTCTCGGTCAAGGTTCGCTCCATCCTCACCCGCCGCCGGGCCTTCTTCCCCAGCATAGCTTATCCGAACAACGACGTCACGGCCTCGGCCTGCACAAGTTCGCGCGGCTGATTCAGGTGGTTCAACACGATCGTATGCGGGTCGATGCCAAACGCATGATAGATCGTTGCTAGCAACTGCCCCGGGTGCACCGGATCGCGCAGCGGCGCGGAGCCGGTTTTGTCGGATTCGCCATGGATGTAACCGCGTTTGATTCCGGCGCCAGCAACGCATGCGGTATAGCAATAGGGCCAGTGATCGCGGCCGTCGTCGCTGTTGTTGTTGCCCGATGTGCTCAGGCCGCGTTGCGGACTGCGACCGAACTCGCCCACGGCGACGACCAAAGTTTCGTCGAGCAGACCGCGCTCGTCCATATCGGCTAGCAGCCCGCTGAGCCCGGCGTCGAGCATCGGCGCCGATTGTGTTTTCATCCGCTTGCTCAATCCAGAATGCACGTCCCAGGAATGATTGTCGGAATTCGCGACCTTGGGCCAAACAACTTCGACCACGCGCGTGCCGGCTTCCACGAGCCGCCGCGCCAGCAGGCAGCTCTGGCCGAATGTGTTGCGGCCGTAGAGGTCGCGCGTTTCGTCGGATTCCTGCGACACGTCGAAGGCGTCGCGCGCCCGGCCGGAAAGGATGAGCGAGAGCGCTCGATCGTAGTATTCATTCAGGTTGTAATTCGCCACGGCCTTGTCGATCTTCGGCATGCCTTCCGAGATCAACTCGCGCAAGCGAGCGCGACGCTCCAAGCGAACGGTCGACACCTCGGGGCGCAACTTCAAATCTTCAGTGCTGACCTTGTCGATCTTGCCCATGTCCATGTCGTCGCCGGGCGGATACAGGTAGTACGGATCGTAGGCCTTGCCCAAAAACCCGGCCGTGCCCCCTTTGCCCACCACGTTGCTCTCTTGCAGAGGGCGCGGCAGCATGACGAACGGCAGCATCGGCACTTCGGGTGGCCGCAGGCGAATGATCTGCGAGCCAAAGTTCGGAAAGTCTTTGGGGCTCGGCGGCTCGAGCTGGCCCGAGGCGCTAACCTTGTCCGTCGTGTACCCGGTCATCATTTGGTAGATCGCCGCCGTGTGATTGAACAACCCGTTCGGCGAGTAGCTCATCGTGCGGATCATGGTCATCTTGTCGTTCACCTGAGCCAACTTGGGCAACAGTTCGGTGAACTGCACGCCTGGCAGCTTAGTGGCGATCGGCTTGAAGACACTCTTGACGTTGTCGGGCACGTTTTCCTTGGGGTCCCAGAGATCGAGATGGCTCGGTCCGCCTTGCAGGTAGAGCAGGATCACGCTCTTGGCTTTGCCCCAACCCGGTCCGCCGTGCGCGCCATCGAGCTTGGCTGCTTTCGCTTGCAGTTCGAGCATACTTCCCAGGCTCAGGCCGAGCATGCTCGCACCGCCCACGCGGAGTACATCGCGTCGAGTGGCGCCAAGGTGCGGGTCGCAAAGATCTTTGGCCGCGGGACCACGGAATACAAGCATTGTCCAACCCTCTCGCGAATTCCCCGCTTGGCATCCACGTCGATTGCTAGCGCAAGCGCCGCGGCGTGACTTTTGGCAGGGCGGCTTTAACAGCCGAAGGATCTTGGTGGGCAAAGCTTCGCGACATCGCCCAACGACGCGCGAAACGATTCGTTCATTATGTTTGGCAAGAAGCCATCAATGTAGCAGATCGGTACAAAAAAAGTCAATTTCGCCACGTTTACGGCCAATATCGCCGCCCAGCCAGAGATCCAGCATGCCCGCTCGCCGAGAATTTCGAGGGATCGGCGTGACGCGGCCCAAAGTGCCAGCGTGCTCAACGGCTGGTAACGGTCGTACCGATTGTCCGCACGGCGCGGGCGAGTCGGTCGGCAGCCGGTTTCCCGTGGCGGCGTGATGTTGTCATTCTTCCACGCCGTTGACTTTTTTGTTCTACGGTTTTCCTGAGTGCCCATCACCGCGCTGGGTCCGGGGATAGACGACACGGACAACAGGAATTCTCGATCATGGCAAAAGTTTTAGTAGTGGATGATTCGCGGCTATCGCGACGCATGACCGTCGACGCCCTGCTGGCCGAAGGCCACGAAGTCATCGAAGCGGAAAACGGCGAACTCGGCCTGGCCGCGTTCCGCGAACATGCGCCCGCATGCATCGTGACCGACTTGCTCATGCCCATCATGACGGGCTTCGAAATGATTGCCGCCGTGCGCCAGGAATCGGCGAGCGTACCCATCGTTGTCGTTACGGCCGATGTGCAAACCACCTCGCGTCAGCGGTGCGAGGAGCACGGGGAAGTGAAAATGCTCAACAAGCCGATCCAGTCGGCCGAACTCACGCAACTCGTGTCCGACGCAATCGGACAGTTCTGCTAGGAGGAAACTGCCTTGCAATTGACACCCGACCAACACGACGCGCTAACGGAAGTGTTCAACATTGGCGTTGGCCGGGCGGCGGCTTCGCTTTCGAGCCTGCTGGGCAAATCGATCGCGCTCTCGGTGCCCCGCCTGCGCATGTGCCATGTGCACGAATTCGCCAGCGAATCCGACCAAACGGCTATCTCTGTTATCCAGTCGGTCCATGGAGCGATCGAAGGACGCGCCGTGCTCAGTTTTCCGGAAACGAGCGGCATTACGCTGGCCCGCCTACTCGGCGCTACTGCCGATGTGCAGCTCGACGCCGGCGAACTCGATCTCGATCTCTCCTGCATTCTCGAAGAAGTCGGCAACATCGTGCTCAACGCGGTCATGGGCACGCTCGCCAATTGCGCGGGTGGCACCGTGTCGTTTTCGATTCCGCGTGTGGCGTCGAAGTGTGCGATCACGGATCTCTTGCTTTCCACGCGACGCGAAGCCGAGGCGGATTGCGATGTGATCATCGTCGCCGATACCGAATTCGACGTGACCGACAGCCAGATTCGTGGCCAGTTGGTCCTGGCAGCCGAAGTGCTCTCGCTCGAACAGGTCGTGCCGCAACTGCCCCTGGGGCTGAGTCACTGCTAGACGCTATGTAAGGACGCCATGCCCAGGTCTGTCATTCGCACAGCCGACTTCGATCTGTTGCCATCGGGCATCTGTGTGTTCGATGCAGGAATGACCGTCCATCGATGGAACGCCACGTTGGCGGAGTGGACCGGCAAAAGCGCCCGGCAAGCGGTCGGCCAGACACTCGATGCCTTGTTCGAAGGCTTTTCCGAATCGCTCGTGGCGAAGCGAATTCGCGGTGTCTTTGCCGACGCACACACGCTCGTGCTTTCCCCCAGCGTGCATCAATTCGTGCTGCCAATCAACCGGGCCGGCAGGCCGGACGAACAAATGATCCAAAAGGCGATCGTGCGTCCCTTGCCCGATCGCCCGCATCTGGCGATGCTCGTGATCGAGGACGTGTCGACGCAGTTCGAGCAATTGGATTTGCTGCGCAAAGCGCGTCTGGCGGCGGAAGCCGCTAACAAATCGAAGTCGGACTTCCTGGCCAACATGAGCCACGAAATCCGCACGCCGATGACCGCCATTCTGGGCTTCGCCGATGTCTTGCTGGGCGCGACCGAACCCGGCCTGTGCCGCGACGCGGCGCATACCATCAAACGTAACGGCGACCATCTGTTGGCAATCCTCAACGATGTGCTCGATCTGTCGAAGATTGAAGCCGGCAAAATCGAACTCGAAAGAGCGCCGATTCCCTTGCCCGAACTGGTGCACGATGTGGCGAACCTCGTCC
>JAGQOS010000462.1 GCA_020427265.1 Planctomycetales bacterium | reverse complement strand
AGCGACGACCGAATTGGTATCGGGATCGACCAGTTCGATCGTCCAACCATTCAGGCCCGGTTCGCCCGGATCCTTCACGCCGTCGCCGTTGAGATCCTCGAACTTCCGGCCGACGATCGAGCCGGTGATGCGAAACTCGACACTCGTTTGATCGACGCCGCTCAGTCCAACGAGCGTCGCCTCGATGAGCGAGTCGGTATCCACGGTCAATCCGCCAGGCGCGCGGATCGTGAACTCGAAGACGCCGTCGGGTTGGATTTCGACCTGGAGTCCGTCGAATTCGCTGCTGGCGTCAGCCGTTGTGATCGTTCCCAGCTCGGTGGAAACGGTCACAAGGTGGCCGACCAGGTCGTTGTTATAAGTGAATCCGCTCACGACGACCGTCGAACTGCCGTCGGCCGGCACGACCGGAGTCGCGGGAGCAAGATTGAGCGGCTCGCCGTTGTGTTTGGAAATCGTCAGGCCGTTGAGTACCCAGAAATTGATATCGTCGTCGCCCCCCAGGTCCGAAATGCCGAAATCGAGCTGACCGTCGGCGATGGTCGTTTGGAACGTGAAGGAGATGGGCTCTACGAGGTTCGTGTCGATGTCGGCCGCGACCACGGCGCCTTCGGCCGTTAGCTGAAGGTTGTCGTGGACGAAATCACGATCGCCAATCAATGCGGTGACCGTGTATTGGCCGTTGGGAAGATCGACCAGAAAATGGCCCGCGCCTGCGCCGTCGTCGAGTCTGTAGTGCCCATCTTCAAGTACGTCCTCTAGCGGCGCGACGGGAATTCCCCAGCCGAATGCGCCGCCCGGCGGCGATTGCCAACCGTAGCCGACCTCTGGTGCATACAAGTCCGAGGTTTCGACACCGATAAAGCCCGGCTGGATGTTGACGGGGTCGCCGCCGCTGAAGTCGAAGTTGCGATCCGCGACGCGGTTGCCGAACATCAGCAGTTCGCCGTCGACGACTTCGCTGCGCGGGTCGCCAGTGGGAAGCATCGCCGCACCGGAGCGCCAGACATGCGCTTCAGATTCGTTGACAGTCACGCGATTGCTGGGAAAAGTCGTAAAGGTCCAACCGTCGGGAATGATCTCGGCGATTTGATACCGCGCGGGCGACAGTCCCGCGATCTGAAACTCGCCGCCCGCGTCGGTGGTTGCCGTACCGATAAACCGCTCGGCCGGGGCAATACGGACTGCATCGGCAATGACATAGCCGTCGGCGCCGGTGTCGGTCAACTCGACGATCAGCGTACCGCCGGTGACTTCGAAGGAGGCGTCGATCACTTGCCAGGAGATGTGCGCGAAGTCGTCGTCGACAAAACTGCCTGGCGCAGGTTTCTGGTTGACGGGAATCGGCGTTTCCCCGTTGATCGAAAACGGAGCGTTGGTCGCATGAGGCTGGGCGCCGGAATTGGGCCGGTCCGCTTCGCTCGGCCAGGTAACAGCGACCTCGTAGAAGCCGGGCGTCAGGCCTTCGAACGTCCAGGATGCTGTACGTCCCGCATTGGCGGGAGACACGAAGATCTCGCCCCCCAAACCCAGCAAGCCGCCGAACTCGGCCTGAAAGCCGTCCTCTGCGAATCCGTCACCCGCTTCATCCAGATCGTCGTAGTCCACGACTTGCGGATCGCCGCGATGGGCCGGAATGGTGATTTCGAAATCGACGCCTGAGAGCGGCTCATCGACGCTATCGTCGTACACGCCGTTTCGGTTAACGTCCTCGAATTTGAAGCCGTGGATCGAGGAGAGCGTATCGACCGCGGCCGGGAGGAGATCAACAGCGAGATCACCGGCGAGCAGCGCGCGCTCTTCGAGCGGTTCGTTGCCTGCTAGGCGATGGCGATATCGCGTGCGTTGTCGCGTCGGGGAATTCGTGCGCTGGCGGCGCCGCAGCCGAGGGGAGGGTCGGAACATGGCGGGTTGGTCTCCAGGGAAGTCAGTCGGCGTGCGATGGCTATTCCAGGTGATGGCTAATCAGGGAAATTCCGCGATCGGCGGAAGAGGCAGCAGCGTCAGTGAAATCGTGAGAATGGGGGGCATACCTGACAAAGGCGACGCAGGCAACTAGCGTGGGGCCAAGCCACGAAATGACGCCGCAGACGCGGAGTGAAAGGTTGCATTTGTCGAACGCGGTTCTCATGTTTCAGTAACGGCGAAGCTAGTCTCGAAATCCGCTGGGGGCCAGGGTCGGATCGGTTCAAGAAACGGTAAAGGCGCTCGGGCTCGCTACAAGTGCTGCAAACATTCGTCTATCACTTATTCGCGACAGCGCCACACAAAAAAGAACGAAGTGATGCGAGCGAGGCATAAGTTATTAGTGACAAGAAGGTTGCGCTCGGCGCTTCACAATCGCAGATTTCGCGAATCGCTAGATTTGTGGATAGTGACCCGCTTGTTATGATGGAGCGAGCTAGTCACTATCCTCTTCGGGCCGCCGCGTTTTGAACGCTTCGAAATCCGCCAGTTCGACCTCAATGAGCCTGATCAGCCGGCTCAGCAAGCGCGAGGAGCAGGCCTGGCAGCGTGCGGCGCAGCTTTACGGTCCGTTGGTTTATCGCTGGGCTCGCCGCTGGGGATTGCAGGCCAACGACTCTGAGGACCTGGTCCAGGAAGTCTTTCAGGTGCTCGCCTCGGGCATCGACAAGTTTGAACGGCAAGCGGGAACAGGCAGTTTTCGCCGCTGGTTGTGGGGAATTTCGCGAAACAAGGCGAGCGACCACTTCCGTAAACTGGCGAAAGATGTGCAAGCGGCGGGCGGAACAGCCGCCAATGAAGCCATGCAGAATATGGCGTCGCTGCCACCGGAAGAATATGGCGAAGGCGACGATTTCGATGTCGACGCCAGCCTGGTGCATCGTGCGCTGGCGTTGCTCGAGAGCGACTTCCAGCCGCAAACCTGGCGGGCGTTCTGGCGAATGGCGATCGATCGGCAATCGGCCGCGGATGTGGCCGAAGAGCTTGGAATGACGAAGAAGGGCGTGCGCCAGGCCAAATACCGCGTGCTGCAAAGATTGCGCGCTGAGTTGGATGACGAAATCGACGGCGACGCCATCGCGGCGATCTCTTAGCATGCATGCGCTGACGTGAATTTTTCTCGTGGCGCTGGAGCGAATAGTAAGTTAGGGACCGTTTATTGGCGATCGCGAAACGCAGGAGATGCTGGTGATGGAGCCGCAGCGTTGTCCACGCCGAGAGGAATTGGCCGGCTACGCCGCGGGCACGCTCCATTCGGAAATTGCCGACACGATTGCCGATCACGTCGACAGTTGTGCGCAATGCGACGACACGCTTGCGGTTCTCGAGTCGTCCCAGGCAGCGGTCTTTCCGCATCTTCGCCAACCGCCGCCGGAAGATTCGTATGCTGTGGAGCAGCAGTGCGCCCGCGCTGTCGCGCTGGTCGAGCAGATCGGCCGCGATCCTTCCTTCTCCACGCAACAGAAGATCGACGACGGCGCTGCGGCAGCGGACTATCCGGAATTGATCGGCGCTTACCAGTTGCTGGAAAAGCTCGGCGAAGGGGGCATGGGCGCGGTCTACAAAGCCGTGCATACCAAGCTGCGCAAAGTCGTGGCGTTGAAGCTGCTTCCGCAGCGGCGCACCTCGGACCCGCAGTCGATCGCCCGCTTCGAACGCGAAATGAGAGCGGTCGGCGCACTGGACCATCCCCTCATTGTCCGAGCGATGGACGCCGGCGAAGCCGACGGCGTTCATTATCTCGTGATGGAATACATCGACGGCGTCGATCTTTCCAGGCTCGTTCGAGAGATCGGCCCTCTGCCGTGGCGGCAGGCGGTCGAATGCGTGCTACAAGCGGCGCGGGCGTTGGCCTATGCCCACGGCCAGGGTGTCGTGCATCGCGATATCAAACCCTCGAATCTGGTGCTC
>JAGQOS010000461.1 GCA_020427265.1 Planctomycetales bacterium | reverse complement strand
CACAGCGGATGGACCAATACGACAATTACAATGCCTGCCAGGAGATCATCACATTTGTCGATGCGTTGAGTAACTGGTATGTGCGGCGCAGCCGCGACCGTTTTTGGGGCGCCGACCCGCGGGCCGTCGACAAACTCGACGCTTACTGGACGCTCTATGAATGCCTGCTGACAACCGCCAAGGTCATTGCCCCGTTTGTGCCGTTTCTGGCCGAAGTCTTCTGGCGGAATTTGGCCGGTGTCTTTGGCGACCGCGCTGTGGAAAGTGTGCATTTGTGCGACTTCCCGACAGGCGATAGTGCGCAGGTCGACGCGGCGCTTTCCGAACGCATGAACCTGGTGCGCGAAATCGCCTCGCTCGGTCGCGCCGCTCGGATGGCCGAAAAACTCAAGGTACGCCAACCGCTGGCCAAAGTCGAAGTGATTCTGGCCAACGATACCCATCGTAGTTGGTTGGCCGACCATGCCGGATTGATCGCCGAGGAATTGAACGTCAAGCAGGTTGAGTTCACACAGGAAGCCGACCAATACATCACCTATCAGGTGCTGCCCGATTTCAAACGCCTGGGCCCGCGATTGGGCAAGCAATTGCCCGCGGTGAAAAAGTCTCTGGGCGACGCCGACGGCGGCAAACTACTAGCCGCCCTGGAAGCCAGCGGTACGGTCGACATCCAATTGGTCGACGGCGCATCGGTCTCGCTCGATAAGGACGACATCCAGGTTCGTCTGCAAGCGAAAGAAGGCTGGGCCGCCGCTCAGGGCAAAGGGTGCGTCGTTGTGCTGGCGACCGAGCTAACCGACGATCTCGTGCGCGAAGGCCTGGTCCGCGACGTGGTCCGGGCCATTCAAGATCAGCGCAAGGAGACCGGCTGCGAATTCACCGACCGGATCGAGCTGGGGATCGTCGCCCAATCGGCCGATTTAACCGCGGCCGTGAAACAGTTCTCGGAGTATATCGCCAGCGAAACCCTCGCGGTTTCGGTGGCCGCGAATCCGATTGAGAAAGTCGAACCGAAGACAGCCAAAGTTGGCGGCGCCGAAGTGCAGATCTTCATCCAAGTCGTTTCGGCATGAGCAAGCCGCTACCTATCGCCGTGCTCATCTCCGGCAGCGGACGCTCGCTGCGCAATCTGATCGAGCGCTCGGAAGCGGGCCTGCTCGATATTGACATTCGCTTGGTGATCGCCAGCAAACCGTCGGCCGGCGGATTGCAGTTCGCGCGCGACGCGGAAATTCCGACGGCCGTGGTTCAACGCAGCAAGCTCGGGAGCGACGACGCATTCGGCGAAGCGATTTTTGCGCAATTACGCGAGTCGGGCGTGGAAATGGTCGTGCTGGCCGGGTTCATGAAGTTCCTGCCAATACCGCGCGACTTCGAAAATCGCGTGATCAACATCCATCCCGCACTGATTCCAGCGTTCTGCGGCCGGGGCTATTTCGGCCATCACGTGCACGAAGCCGTACTCGATTACGGCGCCAAGGTAAGCGGGTGCACGGTCCACTTTGTCGACAATCAATACGATCACGGGCCGATTATCTTGCAGCGCACCGTCGCGGTACTCGATAGCGATACGCCGGATGCGCTGGCGAATCGCGTCTTCCAAGCTGAACTCGATGCCCTGCCCGACGCCCTGCAAGCCATTGCCGAGGGACGTGTTGAAGCCGACGGCCGGCGAATTAAGGTTCGCGATTAGCTCTGTCGTCGCTGCTGGTAACCAAGCCGTTGGTAGAGCGCAACGGCGCTGCGCCAATTAACGTGCGTTTCGAGTACCACTTGGCGATAGCCATCGTTGTAGGCGGCCCGCTCCAGCGCCGCAATGAGCGAGCGGCCCCATCCCAGCCCACGAAACTCCGGATCGACCATCAACCAATGAATCGCTGGCGTGTGCGCTCGATCGCTCGCGCGCAGGGCCATCGTCACAGCGCCGACCATCCGCCCAGGCAGGCCCGGAGCGTCGATGACCCAGGTGCGTTCGGGATTCCACCAGGGCTGAGCGATCATTTCGCGCCGAAAGTCTGCCGAGTTCCACGGTCGAACCGTGGGTACTTCACCGGCGAAAGCACGATTGCGTAGTTCGAGCCAGCCAGCCTCGTCGCGCGGAAGCTCGAGCGTGCGTAGCTCGTCGATCACTCCGGAATCGGCGACTGGCGTCGTATCGATCTCGCGAATTAGCTGCAGGACCAACGATCGAGGCACGGAAATGCTCCGGTTTGCGCAAGAATCACCTAAGGCATTGCTACTAAATTACTTGCGAATGAAAGAATGGCCAAGAGACGGAATTCGTTCGAATTTCACGCACAAAGGTTAATTAAATCCTGCACAAACTGGCAGTTTCCTGTCATAATAATGGTTGATTTCTTTCTCTAGTTGCGCATAATCTAGTCGCACGAAAGGAACTCCGGCACATGGAGGTCAGCCGAGCCATGATGACAACCGAAGTACGAAGATCTCGAATTCTGGAACTTGTTCGCGGGCGCGGGTTTGCCACGCTCCCGGAACTTGCCTCGGAGATGGACGTTTCCGAATCCACGATTCGACGCGACTTGGGACGACTCGAAGAGGCGGGGATCGCCAAGCGGACCCATGGCGGCGTGCTGTACACCGGACAAACGCCGGGGTTCCTGCCTGTCGATACTGGCAACACTGAGGTGGCGGAAAAGAAAGCAGCGATCGCGCGGCGGACGGCCGAGCTGATCGAAGATGGCGACACCGTACTGCTCGATGGAGGAACGACAACTTATGAAGTAGCGCGCGAACTGGTCGGCCGTCGCTTGCAGGTGGTCACCGATTCGCTGCCCGTGGCCAACTTGTTCATGACGCGCGGCGAGTCCGACTTGATCATCGTCGGCGGCTACTTGCATTCGCGTACTGGCGTGTTGGTCGGTCCGCATGCCAAACGGATGCTTTCTGAGATCAATGTTCAGAAAGCCGTGTTAAGCGTAGCGGCGATCAGCGATGGCGGCTTCTACAACAGCAACATGTTGCTGGTCGAAGTGAAACGGGCCGTGATGGCGGCCGCCGATATGGTCATTGTGGTTGCCGACAGCACTAAGTTCGGACACAAGAGCCTGACACAGCTTTGCGATTGGAACGACGTCGACTACCTGGTTGTCGACAACGAAATCTCGGAAGACTGGCGGAGCAAGGTCGTCGCTACAGGCACGAAGCTGTTGCTTGCCGGAAAAACCGACAATGGATAACTAGAGAGCACCTACCATACACCGTGCCGCTCACGGTTCTCGAACGGAATAGTTCACTCCTGATCAAAATAGTTCCCTTCCGAATTAAGAAATCTCCATTCCACCATGATTAGCACCCCTGCAAACCCTACGCTTGATCGCACGACGATCGAGTCGATCGTGCGGCAGATTGTCCTACAACAAACTCGCGGCGCGGCGAACGACGGCCGATCGGAGTTGGTCGTGAGCACGTCGGCCCGCCATGTACACTTGACCGACGAGCACGTCGAGATCCTTTTCGGCAAAGGCCATACACTCACGCCGATGAAAGACCTGTACCAGGACGGGTTTTATGCGGCCGAAGAAACGGTCATGATTGTCGGACCGCGGCGTCGCATGCTTCCCTCGGTGCGGATTCTCGGCCCCACCCGGCCGCATAGCCAGGTTGAACTGGCTTTTACCGACGCGATCTCGCTTGGCATCGACGTGCCGGTCCGCGCCAGCGGCAAGATCGAGGGCACGCCCGGCTGTGTCCTTGTCGGTCCGCAAGGCGTCGTCGAACTTTCGCAAGGCGTCATTCGCGCCGAGCGTCACGTGCATATGAGCCTGCGCGACGCCGAGACGTATGGCGTGAAAAACGGCGATCGCATGAACCTGAAGATAATTTCCTCCTGCGCTGTAACGCTCGAAGATCTGCTCGTTCGAGC
>JAGQOS010000460.1 GCA_020427265.1 Planctomycetales bacterium | reverse complement strand
GCCGCCGTCGCTGGGGTAGCCGATCATCCGGTTGCGCTCGCCCGGCGGGTTTTCGCCGCCGAGGAATTCACCCTGCGAAAAAAGATCGGCCGCCACGACGCTCGTGCCGGCGGCGATCAAACGGTTGACCGGGTCGATCAGCTCGCCGGACGATTGATAGACACCAGACTTGCCCGCCGGCGCGACCCAGAGCACGACCTTGCCGTTCCAATTCTTGGGATAGAAGAAGAGCGTCGGCAATTCTTCACCGGCCGTTTTGTTGCGCACCAGCCCGGTCATGCGCAAGCAACCGTCGGCCTGCTGCTTGTCGACCAGTTCGAAGTCGATTTCGTCGGCCGTCGGCAGCGTGCGCCCGACCATCGCCTGAATCGCGCCGCCAACGATTTCGTGATACCGGGCGAGCGACTCCTTATCGCGCGGCGCAAGCGCCGAGATCTGTGCGTCGGAAGCCTCGGTCATCTGTTGCAGCAAACGCCGCTCGAACAGTTCGCCCGTTACTTCCGGCGCGGGGTGCTCGTCGGTCCAGACGGTCATCTCTTCGCGCGAGAGGGGCGTGAAGTCGCGCTCGAGAACGGGCGATTCGAGGCCGAGCTGGAAATGCCGGTTGATAAAGTTGTACATCGCCGTGCGCGAGACATGATTGTAGTTGTGCTTGAAGTGCGTGGCGAAGAGCGCCGAGACGCGATCTTCGTGGCCGAGCATCTTGTAAAGCGCGAGCAGATCGGGAAAACCTTTGGTTTCCAGTTCGACCGTCCAGTCGTCGGCGGCCGTCAATCCCAGCGGACGCGGCGCGGTGAGGGCGGCGATGTCGATGTTGCCGTCGCCCACGCGCAGGTAATGCGTGTTCTCGCAAGTACAGCCGCCTTGCATCGCCGTGCTGACCATCACGCAAGGAAACGAAGCCGCCACGCGCTGGTCGATCGCGCCGAGAATCATCGATTGCGTGCCGCCGCCGCTCGCACCAGTGACGGCGATGCGCTCTGAATCCACTTCGGGCAGCGAACGCAGGAAGTCGACCGCGCGGATCGAATGCAAGGTTTGCAGGCCGAAGACGGTTTGCAGCCGCGCGTCGGCCGCCGGGCTCATAAAGCCCCATTCGCCCAGCTTCGTGCCGGCCAGATGTTCGCGAAATGAGGGCCGATGAAAACCAAGCTGCACCGAGTCGGCATTGCCGAGCATGTCGTAATGGAACACCACGCAACCCATCCGCGCCAGTTGCACGCAACGGGCTTGCAGCGGATAACGCCCGGCTGCCACAAATCGCTCGGCGCCGTTCACGATCTCACGCCGCGCCCCGGCTTCACTGTTTTCGTAGAAGCGGCCGTTGTGCCAATGGCCATGCGGGCACAGCACGCCCGGCAGCTTGGCCGCCGGCCGATTCTCGGGGCGATAGAGGCTCCCGGTCACAAAGTCGCCGGGAACCGCCTCGAAGAAGACTCGCTCGACGGTGTAATCATCGCGTTCGACACGGCCGTGGATGACCGCCTTGAGCGGCGTCTTCTCCGGCATCGGCCACAGCCCGGATCCGACCAGCAACTGACGCCGCAACCGCTGCGCCCGTTCGTTCCACGCGGCCGCCGATTCGACTTTATGAAAAGGGTGATAGCTATTCACGCCGCGCAACTCTTCGTAGCGGCGGTCGGCCGGCAGCTTGTCGGATGGCAGCACGCGCGGCGCGCCGCCAAACGCATGAGAGAAGCTCGCGGCGCAAAGGGCGACCAACCAGCATTGAGAAAACCATCTCTGCCGATCCTTTCGAAAAGCTCGCATGCCGGGCTCCTTATTGCAGATCTTGTCCGTAAAGTTCGTTCTTATCGGTCGGCTGCGGCCAGTGCTCCGCGATTTTTCGTCGCAAGAAGACGACACTGCGCTGGAGCTGATCGAAGCCATCGACACCATCCTCGATACTGATCCAGCCATCGAACCCCGCGCCGGCCAACTCGCCAAAGATGGCATCGTAATCGTTCAGGCCTTGGCCAATTTCGCCATGGGCGAGCCGACGGGCATAGCCAACGGAATCTTCCTCACGGCGCAAATCTTCGAGCGTGCCTTCTACCAGGTAGCGGTCGCTCGCATGCATCGTCACGACGCGATGCTTGACACGCCGCAGTAGTTCGAGCGGGTCTTCGCCAGCTAAGAAGGTGTTGCTCGGATCGTAGTTCACACCGAAGTGGGGCGACTCGATCCGATCGACCAAATCGCAAAAGATGTCCATCTGTTGCGCGAACTCGGGATATTGCCAGTAGTTGTCCTTGTAGTGGTTCTCGAGTATGAGTGTCACGCCATGCTCTTCGGCAAATGGCAGGCAAGCTTCGATCGACTCGGCAGCGAACCGAATGCCATCGTCGCGTGTCACCTCGGGCCGCCGCTGCCCCGAAAGAACGCGGCAATACTGACCGTCGAAGGCGGCCGTCATCTGAATCCAACCGCGTTGCCGCTCAATTTGCTCTTGCCGAAACGCCGGGTCGGGATGCGTGAAGTCGGGTGAACAGCAAAGCATCGGCATAGACAACCCCGCCTTTTCGATGCGCCGGGAAATCGCCGCCCAGTTGTCGGGCTCTGCCAGATCACGGATGCCGCTATAGAGTTCCAACCCATCGATATCGAGCGTGGCCGCCATTTCGATCCATTGCGTGAGCGACATTTCGCCTGTCACGCAAAGTTGGTCCATATACGCTTTGGGAAAAGCCGCTAGCTTGGGCATGGCGGTCGTTCACTCCTTCACATTTGAGCCCGAGGGATAAGGAAAACCTGTCGAGGCTTCAATGTACTCCATTTGCCGAGGCGCCGCCAAACGTTGCAGCGCGAGAATTGTCGCGGCGCCATCGCTGCGGCATAGGGCCTTCGCAGCGGAGTTTTTGGTTGAAAACCGGCTCAACAATCGCGACAATAGCAGCCAGTCGCTGGTGCATGCGCCGGCGCCACGAGCCATCCGTTCACAAACCAGTCTCGCTTTTGGAGCCCATTGGATGAAACTAGAGCGCATTTTCTCGTCGGCTTTGCATCCGTCGTGCTTGTTGGCAGCCGTTGTTTTGTTGGCTGTCAACGTAAATTTGCTGGCCGACGATCGTTGGGTTACCTACGACGGCTTCGAGGGCCCAGGCAAGGGCAAGCACGTTGTGTTGATCAGCGGCGACGAGGAGTATCGATCGGAAGAAGGGCTGCCACAGCTCGGCAAGATCCTGGCCAAACATCATGGCTTCAAATGCACTGTGCTCTTCGCGCTCGATGAGAACGGCACGATCAACCCGAACAACGGCAGGAACATTCCGGGCCTCGAGGCGCTCGACTCGGCCGATTTGATGATCATCCTCACCCGCTTCCGCAATCTGCCCGATGCGCAGATGAAGCATATCGACGATTATCTCCGCGCCGGCAAGCCGGTGATTGGGCTGCGCACCTCGACGCATGCCTTCAACATTCCCGGCAATCAAACGTATGCTCATTACGGTAACGGCTATGGCGGCGAGAAAAAGGAGTGGAAAGATGGCTTCGGCCGCCTGGTGCTCGGCGAAAAGTGGATCAGCCACCATGGTGGCCACAAGCACGAAAGCACGCGCGGCGTGATTAACGAGGCGATGAAGGATCATCCCATCTTGCGCGGCTGCGACGATATCTGGGGCGATACCGATGTCTACGGCGTCCGCCTGCCCATGCCGGAGTCTTGCCAAACACTCGTCTTCGGCCAAGTGCTCAAAGGAATGAGCCCGAGCGATCCGCCGGTCGAGGGCAAGAAAAACGATCCGATGATGCCGGTCGCCTGGATCAAGTCCTTTCAATTGCCCGCAGGCAAGCCGGGTCAGGCCTTTACGACGACTATGGGTTCGTCGACCGATTTGAGGAGCGAAGGCCTGCGGCGCTTGATCGTCAACGCCGCCTATTGGCTGACC
>JAGQOS010000045.1 GCA_020427265.1 Planctomycetales bacterium | reverse complement strand
GTATTCGTTACAGCAAGGGGAGCGATGGGCGAGTCAACGGCTACCGGAGATACATCGGTTTCCGTAGCGTTCATGTCGGCCGCCGCCGCCACGGGCGGCTCGACCGTGGCGTCCGGTGCGGCGTTCATTTCATCGGTAACCGGTGCAGCTTCTTGCGGCGTTGTTTCGGCAACGGCGGCTGGCGATTCTGGGTTAGTTTGCGCCGCGGGTTCGACGGATCGTGGTTCCCCACAGCCGGCAAGCATAGCGGCCGCGAGTGCGGCGCAGGGCAGGTTCAGCCTCCAGGTGCGTTGCATTTCCGATATTCCTCCTGAATCGGCGATCGCCGCGAATGTTTCCTATTAAGACAGTTTATGGCTCAATCACGTAACGCACCAGCATCCGCAGTCGCGGGGCCTGCGGGTGAGTGGAATGGATGATGACTTCGGCCGGCTCGCTCACATCGCCGCCAAGGAAGTTGACCGTGCGGCTCCCCGGGGGCACTTCGATGATCAGCGGCACTCGGACCAGGCGTCCTTGACCCAGTACGATGGGTTCGCCGAAGGAAATTTTGAGCGTGTCGGTCGAAATCTTGCCCACCGAGAGCTGCACTTGATCGGCATGCTCGCCACGAATGCTGAGCGTGAGTTCGTGTCGCGCGCCCTCGCTCTTCTTAACCTTGCCCAGTACGAGTGTGCCGTTTTCCTCGCTCCAGCCATTGCCGTAAATCGAGAGCTTGCTGGCCACACGTCCGCGAATGGGCACTTCGATCTCTTCGCGCCCTGGAATGTTCGTTTGTAAATAGAGCAATTCATCGATCGGCCCCACCGGCAGGCCGGGCTGCAATTGAACGTTTACTTCGAGCGCATGCCGCACCTGGGGATTTTCGAGTTCACCGGCGGCGAGTTGGCGAATCGCTACATGAAAGAAGTCTTCGGCCTCGGGGTCCTGGAAATGGTGTTCGAGCACTTGCATCGGTTCGTCGCGCAACGAAAGGATGCGAAGCTGCGCGTCGAACGTGGTATCGGGATCGGCTTTGCTGAAAATGATCTCTGTCGGCGTGACCTGGATCGAATCGGCCACTGCGCCGAAGACCGACAGCTCGACACGGGGACGGATCGGGTCGTTGGTTAGCAGCGTGGCAGTTTGCCGGAACTCGCTGCCAAGTGTCTTGGCGGTCCATTCCAGCTCGACCTCGCGCTGTTCGCCCGGTGCGAGGACCGCCTCTTCCTCTTCCAGGCCGCCCAGAATTGTGCATTTACACGTGCTGCCGCCGTTGGCGAGTGTGAGCGGGGCATCGCCCGCATTGCGCACCAGAAAGGCATGTCGCGATTTCGCGTCGCGCTCCAGCGTGCCGAAGTCGAACTCGGTGGCGTCGATCACAAGTTGAGGACGCGATCCATCGACCGTTTTCGTTTCGCTCGGCGGTGGCACGGCTGGCGTTTCGCTAGGACGCCACGAGGGAATGTATCCCATGCGCGCGGCCGTGCTCGCCACTCCCAACACGCTGCCGACGGAAATGGCGAGAATGGCGATGAGCAGTGTTTTCATCAGGGAAACGTCGATCGAAGGTTCGCAAGAGCGTCGCTCGCCAATCGCAGCCGGCGGGCACAGTCTTGTCATTCTACCGCCTTGCCGGCACGCGAAAAAGTCGGGATTGCTAGCATCGGCGTGGTTTGCATGTGCTTTTGCCGGCTTTTGTCCGACTCAAACCGCGGCAAATCGTTATCGACAAATCTTTGGGAATACTTGCAGCCCTTAAATGGTCGCGGTAGTCTGGCGAAGGTTCTTGTTCTCGCACCAATTTAAATAATGCAAAGGAATAAACAGATGACACATCGGCGCTGGTCTGGTTGGCTGCTGGTATTAACGATTGCCATGAGTGGATTGGCTGGCTGCGGTGGTTCCGAGGAACCGTCGGCTGCGCCCGAAGCCGCGCCGTCCGAAAATGCTGCGGCCGATCCGACGGCAGGAACGGCGACCGATGCCGCGGAACCGGCGGCCGACGATGCGGCACTTTCCACGGCGGGCGACGCCGACGCGGCCACGACCGCCTCGGCCAATGAAACCAGCGCCGCTGCCGGCAACAGTGTGCTGGATCTCGCCTATCTTGGCGATCAGCATTTAGTGGCCGTCATCATCAGTCCGCAACGCCTGTTGGCATCGAATTTCGTCAAACCGTTGCTCGAACTTCCCGAAGCGCAGATGGGCATGGCCACCGTGCCCCCAGCGTTGCTCAAGGCCGAGCGCGTTGTGGTATTGGCCGGTAGTTCCACGGTCGCAGGGCCCGAGGATCTTGTAGCGCTCATCTCCTTTTCAGAGCCGGTCGACCAGGACGCCTTGATTACGGCAATCAATGACTCGGCGCCATTCTCGCTCGCGCAGCGAACCGTCGGCGACGCGTCGGTCTTTGCTCCGCCGGAAGGCGCGGAAGGCCCAATGCTGCTATTTCGCGATGAGAAAAACATTTTGCTCGTCGATAGTTCGCGAACCGATCTGAAGCCTGCGGCAGAACCGGCAACCAGCGAACTGTCCCAGCGGCTCGCCGCCCTTACGGCCGACGATCTGGATAAGGACCTGATTGTGCTCACGGAACTCGGCGCGGAGCGCGAGGAAATCGTCGGCCAACTCGAAGGCGCCCCGATTCCGGCTATGGCCGCAGGACTCCTTTCGTCGCTTCAAGGTGTTACGGGCGTGCACATAGCGATCGACCTCGACGGCGCGACTCCGCTCGAATTGCACCTGCGCGGCGTCGATGAAAAAGCGGGCCAGGATCTCGAGGGCACCCTGAGAGGCCTCCTGGCGATGGGGCAGGGGACGCTTATGAATCAACAGGCCGACATTCGTGAAGAAGAACAGGCCAGCTTCGAACTCGCCATGGAGGCGCTCAAAGGAATCTCCATCGCGCGCGATGTCGATACGGTGGCTTTTTCGCTTAAGCGGCCAGCCGGTCTCGATGCCTTCGTCGAAAACATGCCGCAAATGATCGCCGAAGCGCGCGCCGCGGCCGAACAGGCGAAAGACGCCAACAGCATGAAGTTCATCGCCTTAGCGATGCACAATTTTCACGACACGCACGGGCATTTTCCGCCCGTCGCCAGTCGTGGCGAAGACAGCAAGGCGCTGTTGAGTTGGCGCGTCGCCATCTTGCCTTTCCTCGAAGATGCTTCGCTGTACGACATTTTTGATCAAAAGCAGGCCTGGGACGGCGACCACAATATGGATCTTGTCCCGCATATGCCGATGCTCTTTGGCCGCGGCGGCGACACTCCGCCGGGCGAGTCGAACAAGGAAATTTTCGTGGGCGAGGGCACGCCCTTTTCCATCAACGGCGAAGGACCCAAGATCGCCGACATCACCGATGGAACTTCGAATACGATCATGTTCATCGAAGTGCCCGACGGCAAAACCAAGACCTGGACCAAGCCGAGCGCTTTGCGTTTCGATCCCAAAGATCCGCTGGCCGTCTTGGACGAGATTCCCGGCGATACAGTGAGCGTGGCAATGTTCGATGGCAGCACCCGCAAGCTGCGCAAGGATTTGCCCGCCGACACCTGGCGCAAGCTGATCCAGCATCAGGATGGCGAAGCGATCGATTGGACCGAGATCGAGTAGGTTCTCGATCTAGCTCTACTGAGGCCGTGAGTACGGTTTTGAAATTGCGCTAGGTTGGCAGCGGTTCGTTGAGAAACCGATTCGCGGCCTGCGTCACGCGCTCGACGATCGCTTCAAACAGGCGCGCGCCTTTTTCGGGCGAGCCCAATTTCGGAAAGCCGGTATGGCCTTGCGAGGTGCGCTGGTGCATGTCGCGGCAAAGAAACGCCCCTTCGACGTCGTCGGGCAAGTAGTCTGGTTCGTTGCGAATCGCCTCGGTCTTCACCAATTCGGGCCGCAGGTGCATGATCAGCGACGTTTCGGCTTCGCAGGCATGGCCGACCGTTTTGCAGGGGCCTTCCATCTGCGCGGCGATTTCGGCCGCTGCGATCGACCAATACGAAGCCGCCAGCAGCAGCGCACTGGGAAACGGAGTTTGCAGTCGCCGCAGCGCGACGCGCATCGGGTCGATATTGCCGCCATGGCCGTTGAGCAACAACAGGCGGCGGAAACCGTTGCGCAGTAGCGGCTGCACGATTTCCAGCAGCAGCGTCTCGTACACGTCGAGGCTGGCCGTGAGTGTGGCGCCAAATCGCAAATGATGATCGCTCGCGCCGAGCCAAAGCGAAGGCAGTAACAAGATGCGATCGGCAAGCTGGGCCTCAACCGCTTCGGCAACCGCTTGGCAAATGATCGTATCTGTGCCCGTGGGCAGATGCGGGCCATGCTGTTCGCTGGCGGCCAAAGGGAGCACGACGAGTGTCTGTTCGCCATTGAGATTGCGGATGTCTGCGGCCGTAGCTTTGGAAAATATCATCGGCAGATTCTCCGCCAGGTCAGGTCGCGGCCGGCAGGTGGTTTCATCCACAAGCTCAATCCCAGGCCGAGGAAGATGGAAAGCCCGAACCCGATCGGCCAGAACCAGACCGAAAACCAGTTCGCGCGCACGTACATCAATACCATGGTCACCGCTGTCGCGGCAACGGCGCCGAGGCCAACCGCCAGGCTCGCCACGCGGCGCGAAAAGAAAGCCAGTACGAATACGCCGAGCAGCGGCCCGCCAAAGGCCGCGGTCATTTTCTTGCCAATGTCGAATACGCTTCCCAGCGGACCGACAAAACAGGCCAAAGTGATCGAAAGCGCGCCGATGCCAATGACCAGCAAGCGGATGAACCAGACGTCGTCGGCATCGGAATCGGGTTTGAGATGCGGGAAGAGCCGATCGCGGAAGTCGACGACGACGGCCGTCGTTACACTGTGCACACCGGAATCGATGCTCGACATGACGGCCGCCATGAGCGCGGCCAGGAACAGGCCGGTCATGCCGGCGGGAAAATGCGAGTGTACGAAATGGGGCAGGGCATGGTCTTGCAGGCCGAGTCGCTTCCACTCCGCCGGCACGGCTTCCAGGTGCGCGATGAAATAGTTTGTTGCGGCTTCGCGACGCGCGTTTCCATCGGCCTGCGTCGCAGCCGAAGCGAGCGCGGCCGGCGCGCCCTGCTGCAGTTGAGCCAACGGTTGTTCCCTGGCCCATTGATCCGCTAGCACAGGAACGAATTCATCGGGGCGCTGCTGGTAATGGGCGTAAAGCCCCACGCCGATTAGCAGCAAGCCGGGAATGACCAGCCACATGCCCAGCAGATTGATGCCGAAGCCGATCTGCGACACGCGCTCGCTACGAGCCGAGATGTATCGCTGCACGGCCACCTGATCGGCGCCAAAGGCGGAGAGCGCTTCGAGGAACACGCCGATCAGTATCGCCCAACTGCCGTATTGCAATTCGGCATCGCAGGAAAAATCGACCAGAATTCCGTCGCCGCGCTGCTGGTAGACCGAAATCATTCCTTCAAGCCCGGCGGGTTGTTGCGAGATGAGCAGGCCGAGCGCCAGGAAGATGGTGGCGGCGAAGATACCGAACTGCACGACATCGGTCCACATCACGGCCCGCAGCCCGCCGAGCATGGTATAGAGAATTGCCACCACGCCAATCACCAGGATTGCGGCCGTTTGGTTCACATCGGCCACGCGGGCGATCACCAGCGATGCGGCGAAGGTCGCCGTGGCCATCCAGGCAATGCGCAGCAAGATAAACAGGCCGCTCGCCAGGCAACGCACGGAAAAGTCGAAACGCATTTCCAAATACTCGTACGCCGTCTGACAGTTCAGCCGCGCGTACATGGGGATGAAGCACCAGATGACGACCGGCGCCATGAGCGAGAACGCCACGAGCGAAAGCCCGATCTTCAGGCTGTCGCCAAAGGCGGCCGACGGATAAAAGACAAAGCTGTTCGAAGAGAATAGCGTGGCCATCACGCTCAGGCCGACCGTGAGCCAACCCATCGAGTTGCTCGCAGCAAAGAACTCGCGACGCGACTGCCGACGCCCGAAATAGACACCCAGCCCCAGCAAGAGCAGCAGGTAAGCGGCCAGCACCAGGTAGTCGAGCGTTTGCATCGAAAGCTCCGCCGCGACGTGAAAGGACGCGAGATATTCCCCCCACAGGCTGCGCGGGGGAGCGAAAGTACGAACTCTACCAGAGCGATTGGCGGCTGGCAAATCGCCAAGTTTGAATCGATGCGTTCCTCTTCGCTATACTTGTGGCCCGGCCACGCGCGGCCGCGTGGGCAATCCTTCCTTTTGAGCGAGGCGACTTTGATGAGGATTCGAGGCCAACATCTGGGGGCGTGCGCACTGTGTTACTTTGCCGCCATTTCCAACGCGGTCGCCGCGCCGCAAGCGCCGGCCGAGCAGGCCATTTTCGAAGCGGGCAAGCATGGTTATCACACCTACCGTATACCGGCATTGATAACGACCAAGCAAGGCGCTTTGCTGGTGTTTTGCGAAGGCCGAAAAACGAGCGGCTCTGACCACGGCGACATCGACATGCTGCTGCGCCGCTCTACCGACGGAGGTAAGACGTGGTTGCCGCAGGTGGTTATTTACGAAGAAGGGGGCGACGAGAAGATCACGATCGGAAATCCCTGCCCGGTTGTTGATCGGGAAACGGGAACCATTTGGTTGGCGCTGTGCCGCGATAATCGCGATGTGCTGATGATGCGCAGCACCGACGACGGGGCGACCTGGTCGACGCCGCTCGACATCACCAAGGATGTCAAGGAGCCGGGTTGGGGTTGGTACGCTACCGGGCCGGGGCACGGCATTCAAATCGAGCACGGCGCGCATCGTGGCCGGCTGGTGTTTCCTTGCGATCATCGCGTCGACGAGCGCGGGCGCGACTGGCAAAAGAGCGGTCGCTCGCACGTCATCTACAGCGATGACCATGGGAAGACCTTTCAACTCGGCCAGCCGACCGACTGGGCGATGAACGAATGCGAAGCGGTCGAATTGGCCAACGGCCGTCTGCTGTTGAGCATGCGCAACTACCATGGCAAAAACCAGCGGGCGTTCGCAACGAGCGACGATGGAGGCGCTAGCTGGTCGGAGGCGCGGCATCACGAACAGGTCTACTGCCCCACCTGCCAGTCGGCGATCTTGCGCTACTCTTGGGAACCGAGCCTGATTCTCTACTCTGGGCCGGGTGGGCCGGGACGCAACCATCTGACGATTCGCGCCAGTCGCGACGACGGGCAAACCTGGCCAATCGCCCGCGAACTGCACGAGCACGGCAGCGCATACAGCGACCTGGCGCGCTTGTCCGAGGGGGCGATCGGCTGCCTATACGAAGCGGGTGGCTACAAACGGATCGTCTTCGCTCGGTTCTCGATCGATTGGCTGACCGAGACTTCGAAGAACGACTAGGCGTAAGCGTAGCGATCGCGTTTGCCTTGCACGTTGCGGACAATTCGTCTTGGTCAGCGCGCTGCGCCCAGCAGTCGTCCGGCCGACTGCCGCAACGCGTTCGATAGTACGCGATCGCGATGGCCGGCGGCAACGGTAATGTCGTCGAGCCGCAACGCCTCGGCGGCCTGCTCTTGCGCGGCGACCATGTCGCCTTGCATTGCGAGTGTCTGCGCCAACTCGGCGCGTCGTTCGGCGTCGTTCGGATAAAGTTCCACGGCGCGCTGCAAGGCGGCCAACGCGTGCTGCAGGTCTTCGGGCTGTTTCGTGCGTTGAAAGATCGTGCGATACCAGCGGCCGCTCATCAATTGCAGCGTGCTCGACTGGGGATCGAGTTGGCGGGCGGCCGCGTCGGCCTGGCGGAATGCCTGGAAATTCTGGCTTGTTGGCGCGGTCAGCCATAGTTCAAAGCGATACGAAGCTAACATTTGCGCCAAACGCGCCGAATGCGGATCGGCTTGCTGCGCTGCCGTGAACCGGTCGATCGCTTCGTCGGTCCGCCGCGCTGTCGCCGCATCGAGCGCCTGGGAAAGCAGCGATTGGCCGCGCAGAATCGGACGATACACGGTCACATAATAGAGAACACCGACCAGCAGGCTCACGGCGAAGGCGATCGAAGCCACGTGCGGCGAAATGCGGCGAGACTCGTTGACCCGTTGGCTTTGGCTGATCGTGATCGCGATCAAGACCCAGAACGATCCGGCCACGCCGGGGTCGCTGATGCCGCCGGCCGCGAGCCAATGCACGAGCAGCGCCAACGCCGCGACCGGCGCCACGATCGCCGGCAACTGGTTCGCGCTGGCCGCGCCGCGCAGGAAGAAAGTGCCCAGCAACATCGCGAGCAACAAGATAACAATCCCTTCGGCGCTCAGCGCGCGGCCGTCGAGCGCCGCAATTGCCGAACCCAAAGCGATGCCCAGCACGGCGGCAATGCGAATCGCCGCACCGGCCGGTGCTTCATCGCGTTCGTCGCGTTTAGCGCCAAAGCCAACCACATCGGCGCGGCGCAGCCGCAGGACTGTCGAGCCGAGCGCGGCCAGCAGCAACGCCAGCGTGGGCAAGCCGGCGGTCGCGGCCACTTCCAGCGCTCCGTTGTGCGGGTCGCGGATCTCCTCGCTGGCATCGGGAAGCTTGAATCGTGTGTAAGCGTTTTGAAACTGACCCGGCCCACAACCGGGCAACGGCGAATCGGCGATCATGGCGACGGTCGATTTCCAATACTGTAACCGGTAGCCGAGCGACTTGCCGGCTTCCGAGAATACTTGCCGGTCGACCTTGCCGCTGGCGACGGCGGCCGCGGCGATCACGGCCAAGACGAAGATCGCCAGGCGGAATCGGCTGGAACTAATTTGCGATCGGTTCTTTCGCGCGAGCCAGAGCAGGGCGACGATGCCCACGGCCACGGCCACATAGGCGCTGCGGCTCTTGGTCAGCGCCAAGCAACCGGCCAGCGGCAGTAGTCCTACAAGCGCGACGGCAGCGCCCCACGAGCCACCCGGTGCGGCGCGAAAGCGGAGCAGGCCGATCGCCACGACGAGCCAGACGGCGAGCAATCCGGCCAACGAGTTGGCCAAGGCGAAGGTCGCCGTGGGTTCAGTACTCTGCAGGCGATTCTCGAATTGCTGCCGTTCGCTCGAATCGGGAGGAAACCACTGGCCGACGACGCGCATCATGGCGGCGGGGTCGTCTTTTATCCGTTCGTAGGTCGCCCGATCTTGCGGCAACGTCACGTATTGCTGGTAGATGCCGACCACTCCCAAGCCGGCGGCGAGCGAAAGCATGACGGCGATCACGCTGCGCGCGCGCACGGCCGACGTGATCAGTTGCCGCGCCAGAAAGAACACGAGCCCCAATTCGATCCAAATCCAGGCTGCGTTGATCGCCGCCCGGGGATTGCCTGTTTTGGTCGCCAAAATCGCGGCGCCGGTATGCCAGAGCAGAAACAGGAACACGAGTGTGTCGGTCCAAGTGAACCGAATGGCGACTTCGCGCTGCTGCGCGCCGACGGCGAACCAGCCAACCAGCACGACGATCCACAGCATGCCGATCAACACGCCGTTGAGTTGATCGATCGCCACATCCAGCGGCGCGAGCGGCCTGGTTACGAGCAAGGCGGCAAACACGCCGAGCAGCCAATGTTCGTAGCGCGATTGTGTGGAAGGCGCGGGCGCCGACGCCGTCTGCGCACTGTTGGCGGTCGTTCGCGAGCGGTTCGTACGTGTTCGGCGGCGCGTCACTCGTCTTTTCTCTTTCGCATCGACGCCACCCACTCGAACCGCGCGATCAACAGCAGCACGGCGGCGACCATCGCCAGCACGATGATCGCGCCGGCCAGATTGACCTGGTACAACAGCCAAGCGCCGAGGCCACAGGCCGCGGCGGCCAGATAGATTGTACGGACCGCTTGCCGGTGGCTCATCCCCAACTTGACCAGGCGATGGGAAAAGTGGCTTTGATCACCCTGAAACGGGCTGCGCCGCTGCCGCAAGCGGATAAGGACCACACTCAGGGTGTCGTAGATTGGAATTGCCAGCACGCAGAGCGGCGCGAGCAGCGCGTGCCGCCGGGTATCGCCTTCCACAAACGTTGCCGCCAGCGTGGCGATGGCCATAAGAAAGCCGACCAGGTAGCTTCCTGCATCGCCCATGTAGAGTCGCGCCGGGTAGCGATTGTGCACCAGGAATCCGCCCAGCGAACCCGCCAGCACGAGCAAGAGTCCGGCGACAAACAATTGCGGTTCGCCGGGGGCGACCAGCATGACGACCGACAGCATGACCGCGGCGATCGCCGCCACGCCCGCCGCCAGGCCGTCCATGTTGTCGAGCATGTTGAACGAATTGATCAGTCCCACGATCCAAAAGACTGAGAGCGCTCCGGTGAGCCATGGCCAATCGACGAACAGCGTCATTCGCCAACCGGCGGCGACCATCGCCAGGGCCGCCAGCGTTTGCAGGCCGATGCGCAGTCGCCAGTCGAGTTGCTTGCGATCATCCGCCAAACCGAGCAGCGTGAGTAGCGTGCCCACGATCAAGATTTCCAGCAGTTTGGCATAGGTTGCCGCCAGGCCTTCGAGATGCACCAGGAAGAGTTCCGGCACGACGCGGCGCGGCACGACACCCGCTTGCACCAGCAAGATCGCCACATAACCCGCGGCAAACGTGCCGACGACACCCAGCCAGATCGCCACGCCGCCGCCGAGCGCGACCGGTTGGGTGTGCGACTTGTGTCCGCCCGGCCGATCGACGAGCCCCAATTGCTCGGCGCGGCCACGCATGAACCACGCCGCCGACCAGGTGATGAGAAACGACGGCGCGAGCGCGCCGAGAATCAACCAACTCACCGCGCACGTTCCTTCCGCTGTTGGCGATGCCATTGGCGGCACTCGTCGAAGAACGCCTGATAGTCGGCGCGGCGGTAATCGGGAAACGTCCATTCGAAGTGGCGCCATTGGCCGTGTTTGAAATGGAGCGTCACTTCGGCGTAGATGCCCTGGCCAAGATAGAGGCGATGCAAATGGTCTTTGGTCGATGCGAGCACTAGTTTGCCCAGCATCAGGTAGCCGGGGTCGAGGTTCAACGGCCGGGCTTCGTCATGTTGGCTCGCGCGGGCATATTCTTCTTCCCAGGCGTTGGTCGCCCGTTTATGCTCGATGAGCGACGCTGGATCGACCGACTCGGCGAAGGCGAAGAACTGCTTACGAAGGCCCGGTCCCATCGATGGTTCGTAATAGTCGGTATCCGTAAAGGCGAACGGTTCGCTCACGAGAGCCGTCGCGCCCCATGCCGCTTCCGCCCGTTCGCGCGCCCAAGCAAGCGCCGCGGGGTAGCGGCTAAACGCCGCCAGCAGCGGCGTGACCGGTTCGGGTTCGTGGATGTGACCCATGGATGAAACGGCTCGAGTCAATTGGTGATTTAAGCCCGCACGGCGGTCGCTGATCTGAGTAGCTTCACGTCATTTCTCTTCGTTAGACGATAGCGGTAGCATACTCAATCCTATAGACTCAGGCGACACTCAGCAAAGACTCTTTGCGATCTTGGGAGACGGGTATGCGGTTAGATTATGATCGAATGGACCGGCAGTTTCGGAAGTACCTTGAAACACCTCAGTCTGAACCAGTATGGGAGGCGGTTACGAATTCGGTGCTGTTCAACATTGTCGCGTTTGCCATTCTCCTTCCAGTTGGGCTGCTCCTCATTTGCACGATCGTATTTGTGAAGATCGGCGCGTCTCTCGTTTATGCAAGTGTCGCCGGCTTTGTGACGTTGGAAGTGTTTCGCAACGACCGCAAGCGACTTGAAAAACATCCAGAGGAGATTGTGCCGATCGTTCTTGCGTCAATAATCGGATCGCGCGCAGACAAAGGACTCTTTCTGGGTAGTTTTTCCCGTAGCGTGCAGGAAGACGTTAACTTCTTAGCGAGAAAGGCAAAAGAATTCGGGGAATTGTATGTTGGCGCGATTCAGCCGGGAGCACATGAAGAGCTTGTTGAGTTGCTTAATGACGACGTCTACATCGGTAGTCGTCGCCGAGTCGTGCCTGTTGCGAGTGCTGAAGGACGCCAATTGATACTCTTCGATGTCAGTTTCAATCGCCGTGATCTGCACTTTGCACGGGACGATACAGTTTGGATCGCCACTGCGGCAATGGTCAAAAATCGGGGAGGCAATGACGTCCCGCAGGGTCAGATAGTTCAGATTCCGTGGAGTGTAGTTGCCGAGGCGGTCGTGATTTAATGCGCCCAAGCGAGCATACCTGTCGTGCAAGTTAGGTTTGTTTTCATTTGGAACATCGCAACACTCAAAATCCATTCGAAACGTTGGCCGCGAATTCGCCGTACCCGGTCGAGGCGTTTTATTTCGTGGCCCAAGGGTTGCGCGCGTCGCCGGCGCCGGGCGTGCATGTAACGGCTGCTGTCTTCTGTTGGTATTTGCACGATCTCGCACTGAGCGAATATGGAGCGAACGCCGCCGACCAATTAAAGCAGTGGGGGCTGCATTCCTGTCGCGACTTTGGAGTCATCGTCTACGAACTCGTCGCCGCCGGGTTTGTTCGGGCGCGCGACGAGGACTCAATCGAGCAGTTCGACGGGGTCTTCGATTTCGCGACAGCGTTTCGAGAATTTCACGGCCGACCGCAGACGCAGCAACGGCCGCGCTGGCGGCTCTCGACGATGTTTGCCGGAACGACCCTGGTTGCGATTGCCGCCGCCGGTGTTTCGAAAGCCGAACCGAATGGCTGGATCGCCACGCTGTTCTTCAGTTGGCTGGCCGTGACCGGAGCGTATTGCGGCTTCGCCAATCTGCGCCAGCGTTCGCAAGGCTGGCTGTTGGGAACCTTGATCGGCTTCTTCTTCGCGCTGGCCGGCGCTGCAGGGTTTGTGGCCGTGGTGATCAACGCCCGGATGCCGTAGCGATGAAACGTGCCAGGGAGTGGCACGAGGGTTCTATTCCTGTGGTTTATTCGACCTTTCCGCTCGCTTCTTCTCCCGCTTCGCGTCCCGCTCAGCGCGTTTCTCTTCGCGTTGCGATTGGGAACTCGACTTCTGTTGGGCCAGATCAATGATGGCCTGTTGCTGCTGGTTCCAAAGCGATGCGAGTTGTTCCACTCGCTCGGGGTGGGTCTTCGCCAAGTTGTTGGCTTCAGCGCGGTCGGTTCGCAGGTCGTACAGTTCCCATGGATCGCCGCGGGCCGCGACCAGCTTCCAATCGCCCACGCGAATCGCCCGGTTGCCTTCGTGCAGCCACCAGAGCAGGTCGCGCTCGATCGTTACATCGGCGGCCAGCGCGGGAAGGAGGCTGCGGCCCGGCGCCGGCGGGATCGGTTCGCCTTCCCAGTCGGAAGGCTTGTCGACGCCGGCCGCCGCCAGCAGCGTGGGAACGATGTCGATCATGTGCGCTGGTGTGCGGCGCAGCTCGCCGCGCGCCGTCATGCCCGCCGGCCAATGAACGACGAGCGGCGTGCTGATGCCCCCTTCGTGCACCCAGGTTTTGTGGCGTCGAAACGGCGTGTTCGCGGCGCTGGAAAACCCCGGGCCGAGGCACAGATAACTCGCGGCGCTGCCGGGCGGCGCCGTGGGATCGTGCCCGCCGTGGCGCACCATAATCTCGGCGCTGGCGCCATTGTCCGAGGCGAACATCAACAGCGTGTTCTCCAAAGCGCCCATCGCGCGAAGCTGCGCGACGATACGACCGATTTCCTGATCCATGCGATCGACCATGGCCGCGTGAATCGCCATTTTGGTCGCCTGAAAACGGCGCTGCTCGTCGGTCAACGAATCCCACGGCAGCGGGCGATTCACTTCACCGGGCCCAAGTTTCTTGAGTGCTTCGGGAAAGTGATAGGGTGGCCCGACATTGGGTTCGAGCGCCGAGAGCGTGGTTTGATGCAGGTTCATTTCTCGCTGGCGCGCAACACGGGCGGAACGCATCGTTTCCCAGCCAGTGAGATATTTGTCGCGATAGCGCGCGATATCGTCGGGCGGCGCGTGTAGCGGAAAGTGCGGCGCAATGAAGGCGACGTAGTGAAAAAAGGGCCGGTCAGAAAACTTCGCGGCATGGTCGCGCAGGCATTCAATCGCATGGTCGGCCACGGCCGTCGTGTTGTAGACGTCCGTTTCGTCTGCGGCGGGATTGACCGGACGATCGTCGATCAGGTTGCCGCGATTCGTGAAGAAGTTGCCCTGGTTATTCACGCGATACGATCGATCGAACCCGGCGGCGAGCACCGGACCATCGATATGCCACTTGCCGCTATGATAACTGCGATAGCCGGCCGGCTTGAGAAAATCGGGCAGCAATCTTGCCCATGGCTGCCGTTGGCCGCTGCCGCCGCCGCCCAGGCCGGGCAGGGCATCGCGATGAACTTGCTGGGCGTAGTACCCGGTCGTCAAAGCGGCGCGCGTGGGCCAGCAGCGGGCCGTGTTATAAAACTGTGTGAACCGCAATCCGTCTTCCGCCAGCCGATCGAGGTTAGGCGTGGCGATCTCGCCGCCATAGCAGCCGAGGTCGGAAAACCCCATGTCGTCGGCCAGAATGAACACGAGGTTGGACGCACGATCGTTGTTCGTTGGCGCCACATCGTTGGCTGCTTGTGCCGGCGAAACGAGGATGCAAAACGCGAGAACGACATTCGCGAGCGTTGGCAGCAGGGTAGCTGAGCAAGCGCGCGCGGCGATATAGGACTTCGACATGGACGAACCTTGAAGGCGACAGTGTTGATCAAAAACAAACGGCGTTCAGTATCGGACGCCTGCCGTGTCGGGTCAATCATTTCGCGACTTTGAGAGGAGATTTGACGCGGAGGGAAATCGATGGAACGTAAACGGAGAATTCGGCGGCGATCGCACCTGTAGCAGCGCCCCGGTTCCGACTTCCGGCCGCAAGGCGGCTGCGATTTTTTGATCTGCGCTCGATAAGCCTTGGGCTGTCACAGTTTACCTAACCCGAACAACCGGAGAGGCATCTTGCCCCGATATCGTGAGGCGTATCGCAACGGATGGACCGAAAAAGCCGATTACGCCGATAAATGGGAAAGTGCCGCGCCATGTCGGCGGGATTCCACAGGGAGCCATGGATGGCTGTTCAAGGTCGTATTTACTTGCTGCTGCTGGTCGTTATTTTTGCCGGCTGCAAGACGGCGCGCCAGGTGCAAGACCCGGAGTATGCGCGGCTCGCCCAATCGCAGTGTCGGGCTTGGCATGGATCGGATGGCGTCGGCGGGGCGATCAATCCGGTCTTTCCACATTTGGAAGGTCCGCACCCGGTTGACGAATACATTCGGTTCGCGCTGGGGCAGAATCCAGAAATCCAGGCGGCCCGGAAACGAATGGAGTCGCTGGCGCACCAGGTTCCGGTGGCCGCCAGCCTGCCCGACCCGATGCTCAACGTGACGGCGCAGCCGGAACCCGTGCAAACGGCCGCCGGACAGCAGGACGTCATTCTTTCGGCGAGCCAGAAGTTTCACTGGTTTGGCAAACTCGACGCCCGCGCTGCAGTGGCGGAATCTCAAACGAACGTCGCCCGAGCGGATCTTGCTGCTGCAGAACTGGCGACGATCGCCCAAGTGAAACAGGCCTACTACGAGTTGTATTTCATCCAGCAGTCCATTGCGGTAACCGAAGCGGAGCGACGGCTGTTGGGCCAGATTCGCGACGTGGCAAACTCGCGGTATAAAGCTGCTCGCACGAGCCAGCAGGACGTGCTACGAGCCGATCTGGAAATCTCGAACATCGAAACCGAACTTATCCGGCTGCGGCAGCAACTCGAAAGCGGTCAGGCTCGCCTGGCCCGGCTCTTGCACGTTGCGCCGCAAACGCGCGTCTTGGCGCTCGATCGTCTGCCGCCAGAACAGGCGCCACACGACCTGGCCTGGCTCCAGCAACTGGCCGTCCAAGCCCGACCCGAACTCCACGCCCAGTTGGCCGCCATTCAGCGCGATCAGCAGGCGGTCAAGGTCGCGCGGCTGGAATACTGTCCGGATGTAACGCTTGGCGCTTCCTGGATCGACGTCGCCGATGCGGGGATCAGCCCGGTGGCCAACGGCCGCGACGCGGTGTTGCTTTCTGCAGGAGTCAATTTGCCGATCTACCGCAAACGCCTCAATTCGTCGGTTCGTTCTGCCGAAGCCAAAGCGGTCGCCTCGGCCCGCCAGTACGATGCCATGCGCGACGGGACGTTGGAAGATGTGACCGACCTGTTCGCCAAGTCGCGCAGTCAACAGGATCTGCTGCGGCTGTTCGAAGAAGATATCCTGCCCAAAGCGCGACAAACGCTGGAGGTTTCCAATCAAGCTTACAACGTCGGTGAAATCGATTTCTTGCAACTGATCGACAACTGGCGTCAACTGTTGCGTTACGAGATCAGCTATCGTCAACTGGAATCTCAGTTGCGACAAACCCTGGCCGAGTTGGAACGTGTTGTTGGCGGACTGGTAAGCACGCCGTCAATCGAATCGGTTCCCCAGCCTCAGCCACTCCCTCCACCTCAATAGACTTCACAACCGGAGTCGTCCCTCCCAACTTGCTCAAGTGAGTCGCCCTCCTGATTCAACCTACCTCAAATCCCAATCCTATTGCGCGGCGGACCGGCTTCGTTTGCGCGGGAGCCCCTTCATGCGCGCCAAACGACGTATTCCACGACTTGTCCTGTTGTTTGTCCTGCTGTTGGTCACCGGCTGCGCCTCGGCCTATCACGACTATGCGGGTTGTCACGTGCCGTGCCGCTACTGCTCACTGCCGCCATTGCCGTACACCCAGTACGGGTGTGCTTGCCATTGCTGCGCGGCATCGGCGTACCTGACTGCTTCGACAACGGCTTCTGTAGAACAGGAGACAATGGTCGACGCAAATTCAACCGAATGACATGCGGCGATCCTCATCGAACCGAAAACAGGTCTTCTCGATAGAATTTGCCCAGCACTTCGCGCTCGGCTGCGATGTCTCTTGGCGGCCTGTCTGATTTGCTAGACGCCCGAATGCTCGAACGGCAAGTCCCTGGGCGAACGATCGAAATGCGCGGTCCTACGCGGTGGCGTTTTCCTCGAATCGCGGATCTTCGATTCGTAGGGCAAGCTTCCATTCCATCACGGAACAGTACAGGACGGGAACAACCAGCATCGTCATGATCTCGATCATCATGCCGCCAAAGCTGGGAATGGCCATCGGAACCATGATGTCGCTGCCGCGGCCGGTCGACGTGAGCACGGGAATCAAGGCCAGGATCGTGGTAGCCGTCGTCATTAAACACGGGCGTACGCGGCGCAGCCCCGCGGCGAGTGTTGCGTCGCGGGCTTCTTTGGCTGAGGCGATACGCCGCTGGCGAAAGCTCTGGTCGAGATAGGTCGTGATCACCACCCCGTCGTCGGTGGCGATACCGAAGAGCGCCAGGAAGCCGACCCAGACGGCGACACTCAGGTTGATCGTATGCACTTGAAACAGCGTCCGCATGTCGGTGCCGAGCACATTGAAGTCCAGGAACCACGACTGGCCATACAACCAAAGCATGATAAATCCGCCCGCCCAGGCGATCAGGATACCGCTGAAGACAAGCGAGGTGGTAATGACGCTGCGGAATTGGAAGTAAAGAATTAGGAAGATGATGAATAGAGCCAACGGCAAGACAACCATCAGCGTCTTCTGCGAGCGGATCTGGTTTTCGTAGCTGCCCGCAAACGCGTAGCTCACGCCGGG
>JAGQOS010000459.1 GCA_020427265.1 Planctomycetales bacterium | reverse complement strand
AACACCGGGCACTCCGCTGGGTCGCGCGAAGCGGCGGGCCTCCACGGGCGCGGGAATCAAGAACCCCAAGGTAGATACGGTGGCCGAACGAGTTCCAGGAAGTCGGTTCGTGATGTGGGTCGATGCCGTGGGTGGATTTCTGGTCTGCCTGGGCGACGAGATTGTGCTCGGCCCGCCCACGCCCGACTCGTCGGCCGACGTGCCGATCCTGGGCGACATCTCGCGCCGGCACGCCATCTTGCGGCGAGATCGTGAAGGCTATCTGGTTCAACCGCTACGCGAGGTCAAACTCGACGGCCGTCCGCTCTCGGGCCCCACGACACTGACTGATGGCAATGTGATCGAGCTGGGCGAAGGCGTGCAACTGCGTTTCCGCCGCCCTCATGCGTTGAGCATGACCGCGCGACTGGAGATGATCAGCCGGCATCGGTTCGACCCGGCCGTCGACGCGGTGCTGTTGATGGCCGACAGTTGCGTTCTCGGTCCGGCGCGGCACAGCCATGTGCCTTGCCGCGATTGGCCGCGCGACGTCGTGCTCTTTCGCCAAGCCGAATCGCTCACCTGCCGGCACGACGGACCGTTCGAGGTCGACGGTGCTCCGTGCGAGAAGAAAGCGAGCGTGGAAATGAATTCGCGGGTGGTCGCCGACGAATTTTCGTTCTCGCTCGAACGCCTCGATAACACGCAACCCTAGCCTCTGGCGGCGATTATGGCTACCTTAGAATTAAACGAAGTGAACAAGGGCGCGATGAAAATCTCCGCTGGAAAAGACGAACCCGCCACCGGCGCCGCCTCGCGGTTCACGTACGCCAGCGGTTCGCGTCCGCTAGCCGGCTATACGATCAAGCGCGGCATTGGCAGCGGCGGGTTCGGCGAAGTCTATTACGCGGTGAGCGACGCCGGCAAAGAAGTCGCGCTGAAGTTGATTCGCCGCCATCTCGATGTCGAATTGCGCGGCGTGCGGCAGTGCCTGAATCTCAAACACCCCAACCTGCTGGCCCTGCACGATATTCGCACCGACGACGCCGAAGATCGCTGGGTCGTGATGGAATACATTTCGGGCGAGAGCCTCGAAGACGCCATCGACCGGCATCCCCAGGGCATGCCCAAAGAAGAAGTGCTCGATTGGATGCGGGGCATTGCAGCCGGTGTCGCCCATTTGCACGAACATGGAATTGTGCATCGCGACCTGAAGCCAGGTAACATTTTTCGCGACCAGGGCATCGTCAAGATCGGCGACTACGGTCTTTCGAAATTCGTCTCCTGCTCGCGCCGCAGCGGACAGACCGAGAGCGTCGGCACGGTCCATTACATGGCCCCCGAAATCGCCAACGGCCGCTACGGCAAAGAGATCGACACCTATGCCCTGGGCGTGATCCTCTACGAAATGCTGACCGGACGCGTGCCCTTCGAAGGCGAGAGCGTGGGCGAGATACTGATGAAACACTTGACGGCCGAACCGGAGTTGGCCTCGCTCGAGGAACCGTATCGCAATCTCGTGGCCCGTACTCTGGCCAAAGACCCCGAGCAGCGAGTATCGAGCGCAAAACAACTGCTCGCGATCTTGCCCGCCTCGCCGGCTGCGGCCAGCACGTACGAAGCTTCGTACACGAGCGCGCAGACGGCGGAAGCTCACAGCCATGTGGCGGCGGCGGAAATCGTCGGCGACGAGGTGGTTGCCGCCCAGGCGGTCGCCCAGGCGGCCGACGATGAACCGGTCTGGCGCGCGGTGCGCGAGAGCTGCCGGCAATTAAACGACCAATGGACGGCCGCCAACTTTCATCCGGCGATCAAGCTGGTCGTGTTGCTCGGCGGGCTGTTCCTGGCGCTCTCGAGCGCCGGCGTGTGGCTGCCGATCTTCTTCTTGGCCGTGATGGCCTACGGCGTGTATCGCATCGTGCGTGCGATCTTGTTGCCGGCGACGCGCAGCGATTCAAAGTTCTGCCCGTCCCGGCCGCGCGATCGGCACGAGGCAAAGACGCAAGCGGCTAATACCGCACCCGATGGAACACCCCGCAACCGTAGGCTGCGCCGAACTCGCTCGTGGCGGCGCGACAAGATCGCCGAACTGGCGATCAAATCGCCTCGCCAGCGCGTTACGGAGCTGTTAGGTTCCATGCTCCTGGCGGCCTGCGTGGCGATCGTCATGACCATCGTCATGCTCGTGCTGCGCCCGGCCGAAGTCGGCGCCGTTCAATTCGCCTGGATGGCGATCGTCAGCACGCTCGGCGCTTGGGCTGTCATGGCGCCAGCCAAATTGTGGGAAGGGGTGTCCGGCGAACAAGCACCGCGACGCTTCACGATGCTCGTGGCCGGATTATTGCTCGGCGCGGTCGGCTTTGGCGTGATGAACTTTCTCGACGCCGACCTGCGTTTCGGACCCGAAATGGCCACGCGTTGGAAAATTGAATCGCCGATGCGCGACATGCTGCCAGCCGGATTCTTCGATGTCGACGGCACGCCGCTGCTGCCGGCCTTCCTGGCCTATTTTGGGTTTCTGTTTCTCATGCTGCGATGGTGGCGCCAGGCCGACCCGGCCCGCGGCACGCGTTTGAGTTTGTGGTCGACCGCCTGTTGCGTGTTCGCCGGCTGGTTGTTGCATTTGTTCTGGCCGTTTCCGCAACCGTGGGGCTTCATGGTCGCCGGGATCATCGCCATCTCGGTGCAGTTGGCAAGCCCTTGGGTCTCGCATGAACCGAAGGTAGCCCAGTCATGATTGTCGGTCTGTTTGTTGTCCTACTGCTGATTGGCTTCGCCACGATGGTCATCATGGCGGTCGTGGCGATGGCGATTCGTCGCGCGGTATCGCACCGGGCAGAGACCCATTCGCGCTCGTACGGCCTGATGGGCACGGCCATCGTCCTATCGATTCTCATCAGCGGGCTCTTCGTGCTGTTTTCGGCGAAACTGGGAACCGTTCGTGTCGAAGCGCAGCGACAAGAAGTCTTGGTCAGGACGGAAGCGGACGAGATCGAGGCGCGCATCGAGCAACATTACCGAGAGTTACAGCGCAAGGCTGCCGCCGACGAGGGGCTCAATGCAATCCCCGCCGCGGCCATCGCCTATGAAGGCGCGCCGCCCGAGCCTGTGGCGGCAGCCGAACCGGCTGCCCAAGTTCCCGCAGAAGTATCGGCGCCGCTGGCGACCACGTCGAGCACGGCAACCGCCGCGACGGCCGCTAACTCGGCCCGCCCAACATGGATCGGCGAATCGCCACTGCGTGTCGGCCCCGTGTATCGCACAACGGTCGTTTCAGATCCCTATCTGACCAGGCTTGAATGCGAGGAAGCGCTCGATCCGCAATTGTTGGAAACGGCGCGGCGTTACGTCGACGAGTTGCTCGGCGCCGACGCCAGGCGCTATGTCGATCTCGACGTGGCAACCGTGCGCAGCCGGATCGCAACCGAAGAGTACATGGAGCAGATCGACTCGTCCGTCGGTCCCATGCAGCGCGTACATGTCTTGCTCGAATTCGACGACGCCCTCCGCGCCGACTTCAAAGAACAGTACAAACAAGGCTTGCGCGAAGCGCGGCTTTACCAGGCCGGCGGCGGCGCGGCGCTGCTGCTGGCTGCTTTGGGAATCGTCTTTGGGTTCCTCACGCTCGATACGGCCACGCGCGGCTTCTATACGCGCCGGTTGCAACTTGCCGCGACAGCCGCGATACTAGCGATTGTGGCGCTGGGGATTTCTCTCGGCCGGGCGATTTAGGGCCTGGGACCGTGTGGCACGCGACCTGAGTGAAAAGCGGTCTATTTCGTCGGCCGCGCTGCGTTACTGCTTGATGATTCTTTGCGACCGTAACTCAACATGTCGACCGACTCGAATAGCGACGCCGTTCTGATCCAGCAGATACGCTCGGGTGCGCCCGACGCCTGGCAGGAATTGATAGCTCG
>JAGQOS010000458.1 GCA_020427265.1 Planctomycetales bacterium | reverse complement strand
TTTGCGAAATCCCGATGCTTCTGTCAAACTCGTGGCCATGAGCCGACTTCGTGCCTATGTCGCCCTACTTTTGACTGTAAACGGGTTGGGACTTTGCTCACTGCATGCGGAGCAGAAGCGGCCATTGGCGGAGCAAGTTGCACGGCGCAGACCAGTGGCGATGTCGATCGTCGGCGAGCAACTCTATGTAGCGAATGGCCGATCCGGTTCGATTTCGATCATTGATATGGTCTCGCGCCGAATCGTTGACGAGAAAAAAGTCGCGTCGGGGCTGTCGGATCTTCTGGCACTACCACTGGGCGGCTACTTCTTGGCCACCGATCCAGTGAGCCACGAAATCATTTTGCTCCATTGCTACGCACAACATCTAGCCCCACAGCAGCGGTTACGTGTCCCGGATTATCCGCAGTCGATTGCCCTCCTTGATAACGGTGTAACGGCAACCGTCGCGTCCCTATGGTCGAGGCAACTTCAGCGAGTCGAAATACTGAACGCATCGAAAGTTTTGGATTTAGGCGAGCCAAGATTGCGCTTGGCGGAACGGATCGACCTGCCATTTGCCCCCAGATACCAGTTGACCATACCTGGTGGACGGGTTCTTGTCGCCGATGCCTTTGGCGGCAAAGTGGCGATCTGCCAAGCGTCGCCTCTGAAAATCGAATCGATTCGCGATATTCGCGGACACAATATTGGCGGCCTGGCCTTCGATTCGGTCGAACAATGCGCCACGTTTACACATCAGTTGCTTAATCCGCAAGTTCCGACGGTAGCATCACGCATTTTCTGGGGCGCCGTGGTGAGCAATGTTGCCAAAACAGTTACACTCGACGAATTGGCCGCCGGGGCAAATTTCCGTTTGCCGATTGCGTCCGACTATGAGTCGCCGATTGGTCACTATCGCTTGGAGCCGCTTGGCGAAACCAAGCAAGGAGGCGGTGATCCGGCGGCTATTCTCTTGGCGCCCGGCGCTCGCCGCGTTGTTGCCCTGGCAGGTGTCGACCAATTGTCTATTTCTTACGATTTGGCCAAAACAGATACGAAGGTCGCCGTGGGCCGTCGGCCGACTGCGTTGGCATACGACTCATCGAGGCGATGCATCTATGTCGCTAACACGTTGGACGACTCGATTTCGATTGTTGAGCTCGTGCCACCGAGCGTTGTGGCTACCGTGAACCTGGGGCCCGTGCCCCCGGCGAGTATAGCAGACCGAGGCGAACGGCTTTTTTACGATGCGTCTCTCTCACTCGACAGCTGGTTTAGCTGTCACAGTTGCCACTCAAACGGCCACACATGCGGCCTTTTGAACGACAACTTTGCTGATGGAAGCGACGGCACGCCAAAACTCATTCCTACGTTGCTTGGCGTTGGCGCAACGAGTCCTTGGGCGTGGAATGGCCAGCGCAACGATTTAGTGCAGCAGGTTCACAAGTCGCTCGTGCAGACAATGGGGAATAGCAGGGATGAAGCCGCGAGGCAACGACAACAGGCCACGGAAATGGCGGCATTTTTGGCTACGCTTGCCCCCGCACCTGCGCTGTCGACTGCCAGAAGAAATTTCGATACCTCAGTCATCGCTCGAGGTGTGGAGATATTTTCGCGACAAGATTGCGACAAATGTCATCAAAACCCGGCGTACACCAGCCGAGAGGCCTACGACGTTGGCTTCTTTGACGAGGACGGTAATCGGACCTTCAACCCACCTTCGCTACTCGGAGTGAGCCAACGTGGTCCATTTCTGCACGACGGACGTGCTCCGTCGCTCAAACAATTGTTCCAGGATTTGGGCCACGGGAGCTGCGAGCAGCTCTCTGCCGAGGAATTGACAGCTTTGATCCGATTTCTCGAATCCCTGTGACGTATTTTTGTCGTTATTTGGGAGGATTTTGGCATTTCCCCGCTCCCAGGCGATTTGGGGGCTCCGCGCGGCGACGCTAGCACGCTAGAATCCTTGCTCCTACCAAACCACCTGATCGGCATTTTTTACGTGCCTTGCGTATTTCGTTCTTGGCCCGAGTTTTTTTCGCCCGACGAATCGCTGCTTCCCTAACTGCGCATTGACAGGAGTGGTGCGATGCGACTTGTTTCACCGAGCGTCTTGTTATTGCTATTCGCCACGCCCATTGTCGCTTCGGAGACATTACCGCATTTCCGCGATTATGGCGAAGCGATTCATTGGGCCGAAGCGAATCAGGATGGGGCTCTGCTGATTGCATTTCAGCGCGATGGTCTTCCGAGCATTCCCTCAGCCTTCGACGAGGAAATTGGGACGAAGTTGGCCTATGTGGAGTTGCCGACCGACTTTGCATGGAAAGGTCAGTCATTGCTTGCGGATCCAGCCTTTGCTGCGCTGGACGCAACCCCCGGCTTCGCGAGGCTCGACATGGTCGACTCGCAATTACGTGTAATCGCGACTCTTAAGGAAGAAGAGTTGAACGTGGAATCGTTCGCCCGAGAGATTCTCCGCGTTCAGCCCGAGCACTCTCCTTTGGATGTCGAACTGATGCCGCGTGCAGCGATTGACAGCCTTGTGCGGCGCCTTCCTGCGGTGAACGATCGCGAACTGATGGCCGTTTTCGAAAATCCTCGGACCATGTGGTATGACGATGCTTCCATGCCGTCGGCGTATCAGGATTCGATCGCCCCGTTTGTCGGTATTCTCGAAACGCGACTAAGCGGCAATGTAGCGCCGGTCGAGTTCTTTGAAAATGGAAAGTTTCGATTTCCCTTTGGCGATCCCGGCGGCTTGCATCGTACGGAGGGAATTGAGGGTGTGAACTTCCTGTTGCTTCCCGAGCGTGATGGTAAGCGACTTCCCATCGTATGGTGGAAGGAGAGCGAATCGTACCAGTGGTCGTTTCCTATCGGAACCGTCGTAGGTGAAGTGCTAACCATGCGTAGCCCGGACGGCGAGCCAGTCGTGTTTGAGATTCGACTCCGTCGTCGGCAGAAGAACAGCTGGCATGCCGATGCGTTTCGGCCGTTTCCAACGGCGGAATCGCTGGCCGCTGCGATCATCCAACGCAACACGTGCTGGGATCAGCAACCCGAGCTTGCCGAATTGGTTTACCGGCTACGCGATCCGGGCACACTCATGCCGCGCGAACTTAAAGATACGTATGGAGCGTTTTTCGCGTCTGGAGCAATCGACGAGTTGCCGCCGATCGACCCTCGATTGGTTTGTGACTTGCTGCAGGAAACCACCTTTGAATCGAGCGAAGGAGCCATTTGGAAATCGAACGGCGCAATGGAGTGCTATGCTCCAACGGCTGCATCCTTTTCCATTGTGCCAGCCAACTACGATGCAGGACTGATCGCCGTACACGAGATTTCGTGCAGCCGTTGTCATCAGCACACAGGTCGCAAAATCGGCGAGTTTGTGCCATCGCAACGCCTATACGGCCAGGTTTGGGGATCCGACGGGATTTTCTCATGGCACCCGTTCGACCCGAAACAGCTTCTGAGTAGCCCCAACGGTTTGCCGGCGAATCCGCTCCGCCCCGCTTTCGAACAAGCAGGGATTGTAGAGAATTACGATCCCGCGAAGCATGGCGAACAGTTCTACAATGTGCTTCCGGAACTGCGACGAACTTCGGTCTCCGTCGTCAGCTTTTAGCGCGAATCCGATCGTCTGAGAAGTGCGTTCTCAGAGCTTTACGCTTCGCAACCGCAACGCGTTGGCTATCACTGACACGCTGCTCAAGCTCATTGCCGCGGCTGCCAACATGGGATTGAGCAAGAGCCCAAACGGATAGAGGATGCCCGCGGCCACCGGAATGCCGATCGCATTATACGCGAAAGCGAAGAACAAGTTCTGGCGGACGTTCCGCATTGTACGCCGCGAAAGCTCGATCGCCCGGACGATTCCCTGCAGGTCGCCTTTTACCAACGTGATTCCTGCTGACT
>JAGQOS010000457.1 GCA_020427265.1 Planctomycetales bacterium | reverse complement strand
ATAATCCGCGCTCACGGTCTGGAAGGGGAGCCGCTCGTTATGGCGTTATTGGTTAAAAATGGCCGCATCGTTACGGCCACCGATGATTATACTGCCGACATTTTCTGTGCAGGCGAGCAGATCACGGCCATCGGGCCGGGGCTTTCCGCGCCCGCCGATGCGGAAGTGATCGACGCGGCGGGAAAGCTGGTTTTCCCAGGCTTCATCGACCCGCACGTGCACATCTATCTGCCTTTCATGGGAACCTTCGCCAAGGACGACTATGAATCGGCCAGTCGCGCCGCACTCGTGGGCGGAACAACGACACTGATCGAAATGATCTGCCCGGCGCGCGACGACGAACCCTGGGAGGCCTATCAACTATGGCGGAGTAAAGCTGCCGATAAGGCGGCCGTCGACTATAGCTTCCATATGGGTGTTACGCGATTCGACGATCGGTCGGCGGAGCAGTTGCGCCGCATCGTCGACGACGGCGTGGCCTCCTTCAAAGTGTTCCTCGCCTATCGCGGGGCGCTCGGCGTGAACGACGAGGAACTGTACCGTACGCTAGCGCTCGCAAAACAACTCGGCGTGATCGTAACCGCGCATTGCGAAAACGAAACACTCGTTGCCCAACGCCAGGCCGAACTGCTTGCCGCTGGCCATTCGGGGCCCGAATTTCACGAACCTTCGCGGCCGACGGTTGTAGAAGCCGAAGGCGTGCATCATCTGATGACCTTTGCCGAGTTGACCGGCGCCAGCACATACATTGTCCATACGAGTTGCGAGGAGGCGATACGCGAGGCCGTCGCGGCGCGAGCGCGCGGTGTTCAGGTGTGGATTGAAACCGTCGCGCCGTACCTGGTGCTGGATCGCAGTTTTGCAGAGCGAGGAGAATTCGAAGGCGCGAAATACGTGATGTCGCCTCCGTTGCGCGAACGTCGCCATCAGGACTCGCTGTGGATCAATCTACGCAATCGCACGATCAGCACGATCGCGACCGACCACGCCCCGTTCGACTTTGTCGGCCAAAAAGATATGGGGCGGAGCGATTTCACCAAGATTCCCAACGGAATTCCGTCGCTCGAACATCGCGTAAATATCGCCTACACCTATGGTGTACAGCGGGGCCGGTTCGATTTGCATACGCTGGTCGACGCCTGCAGCACTCAGGCCGCTCGTCTCTTTGGGCTCTATCCGCGAAAGGGAACGATTCAAGTCGGCAGCGACGCCGATTTGGTTATCTTCGACCCCGAGTATCGCGGCAAGCTCTCGGCGGCGACGCAGTTGATGGACGTCGACTATTGCGCTTTCGAGGGTATGGAAATCGAAGGCCGGCCGAGTGTCGTCACCGTACGAGGTGAAATTCAGGCGCGCGACGGCGACTTCGTCGGCACGCTGGGCTGCGGCGAGCAATTGCGCCGCGCTCCCACACATTTCTGACAAACAGCGCAGCCGAGGCGGACGCGAACCGAGGCGGATGAACGGCATTCTTCTTAGTTTGGCGAAGCGGCTTTCCGTTGACGGGCAACAAAACGCCAGCGCAGGCAGCGGCGACGTGTCTTGCGAGGCGCTCTTGCGACTGGCAATGTTTCTTATCGCCTGGTTGGCGCAAATTGCAACAGTCCTCATCACTTGGCAAGTCTGGCAGGTTCGCAGTCGGCCGCCCAATCTGCCGCTGTTTTCTCTGCCGGCCTGGTCGCTGGGGCCGTTCATCCTGTTGAGCCTCTGTGTCGTGCTCATCGCGCCGCGGTTTGGCGTGCTGCTGCACGGCGCGGCGCTGGTCGTATCTTGCTTCTTTGATCAACATCGGTTGGAGCCGCAATTCTTCGCACTCTGGGTTTTGCTATGGGCGACCGTATCGGCACGAGGTGAATGGTTTGCCCGCTGGTTTTTGGCCTCGCTTTGGTTTTGGGCCGGACTCCACAAGCTGCTTTCACCGGAATTCCTGGGGCTTACGTCGTGGCGGATTTGCCAGCGCGTGGGGCTCGAAACCTCGTGGCATTTTCGCCTGGCGATTGCCGTCGCCGGTTTCGAAATTTTTGTGGCGTTGCTAGCGATACGGACTCGGCGCGCGGCGGCGATCGGCTGCCTGTTGCTACACGGCGGAATTCTGCTCTTTCTCTCACCCTGGTTTTACAACTCGAACGTAAGCGTTTGGCCCTGGAACGCGGCTACCGGAATTCTCGGAGCATGGCTCTTCTTACGCGCACCGGCGAGTCTTTCGGGCAATGCGAAACAGCTTGCGGTGGTTGCGGCGCTCTACCTGGTTCCCGGCGTGTATTACCTCGGCTGGATTAATCCACACATGGCTCACGTGCTCTACAGTTCCCATATGCCGAAGGCATGGATCTCGGGCCACGACGAGGCGCGCTCACTCCATGGCTGGGGAGGCTTAGCCGTGCCATTTCCGGATTCGCATGCGTTGTTCATTCAAGCGTTCGAACAAACCGCCGAATTTGGTGACAAACTCTACATTCAGGATCCGCGCCGGCGGATTGACGATCGATATTTCATATTGCAAGGCGACGGCCACGCCGAAGAGATCGATCGCGCTGCGTTTCGGCAGGGGGATGAGCGAAAAGGCGAAGTTGTAGGGTTGCTCTTCGATGATGCGAACGCGGCATTTCAACTTGAGCAGTCCGGCATGCAGATTCAGCGCAATCGGGCCGGTCAGGCAAACTCCATCAACTCGGCCGACGCGAATTGTGATGACGCGGCCTTGGCGCGGATCGCACGTTTGCCGAATCTGCGCGAAGTGCGACTCACCGGCGGCCGAGTGTCCGCTCAAGGACTCGCGACACTCGCCGTTCTCGATCGCCTGGAGATTTTCTCGATCGAAGAAATGCCTCTCAGCGACGACGGCCTTAACGTTCTCGATGCTTACTCCAACCTTCATTGGCTGGGACTTTCCGGTACGCGCGTCGAAGGTCGCGCGCTCGAGCGATTGCCGAATCCCGAAAAACTGGAAGTGCTGCACCTTGCTCGCACGCCGATCTTATCGGACAGCGTCGCGCTCCTCGCCCGATTCGAGAACGTGACTTGGCTCGATCTTCATGGTACGGCCGTCGACAACCAATCGGTGCAGCGGTTCGTGTCGCTGAAGAAGTGCAACTGGCTCGACCTGCGCGAAACAGCGATCGACGATCGCGCGATCGACGCACTGGCTGCGATGAAGCAACTCGAAATCCTCGACGTGCGCGAGACCGGGATCAGCAGCGGTGGCATTGCTCGCTTGCGTCAGGCACTGCCAAGTTGTCGCCTCGTAGCGACGGACGACGAGCCCGAGTGAAGTCTTCGCCAGATAAATCCGTGCTGTTTCGTCAAGTTGCAGCGCGTGGAATGAAGTTGCGCAAGTAGGTGCTGCTCTGCTTCAACGCCAACCGCCGCGCGGCGGCCGAACCTTCGTAAACTCGATCCTCGACTTCCACGCATACGGGACCACGATAACCAACATCGCCCAGCGTGGAGACAAAACGCCCCCAGTCGACCTCGCCCAATCCCGGTAGCTTCGGATCGTGGTACTCGAGCGGCGTGGCGAGGATGCCCACTTGGTCGAGCCGTTGCCGATCAATCCGCACATCTTTGGCATGTACATGATGCAACCGATCGGCAAAATCGCGCAGCGGCGCCAAATAATCCATTTGCTGCCATACCAAATGCGATGGATCGTAATTCAGGCCGAACGCCGGGCTTGGAAACGCCTCGAACATGCGTCGCCAGATTGCCGGACTGATCGCCAGATTCTTGCCTCCGGGCCACTCGTCGGTTGTGAAGAGCATGGGGCAATTCTCAATGCCGATCTTCACTTGATGCTGTTCCGCATGCTCGATAAGCGGCCCCCAGGTGTCGAGGAAACGCGGCCAGTTGTCGTCGACCGACTTCCTCCAATCGCGGCCGATAAACGTGTTCATTCGCCCTACGCCCAAT
>JAGQOS010000456.1 GCA_020427265.1 Planctomycetales bacterium | reverse complement strand
ACCGGCACAAAATATCGAGCGCAGGACGGAAAACAATTGGCCCTGGCATGGCTCGTTTGACTCTGCCGACGGCACTTCTAGAATGAACCAACAAGGGTTTCGTGACCTACAAGTTAGCGTTTGTCGAGCTTGCCCATGGAAAGCCGTTTTCTCACTGCTCTGCCGGTCTTCAACGAAGCACGCCATGTGGCTTCGGTGCTGCGCGAAGTGCTGCGCTACAGCGAAGATGTACTGGTCGTCGACGACGGTTCCACCGACGGCACAAGCGAGCTCTTGCGCGGCCGCGATGATATTTCGGTCGTGCGTCATGAACAAAACCAGGGCTACGGCGCGGCGTTGAAAACCGCATTCGATTACGCCGTCATTCGCCGCTACGACGTGCTGGTGACCATCGACTGCGACGGCCAACACGAGCCACAGCGCATTCCCCGTTTCGCTGCGGCCTGTGAGCGAGCCGACATCGTTTCCGGCAGCCGCTATTTGCAAGACTTTGTCGGCGACAATCAAGCCCCGAGCGATCGCCGCCAGATCAACGAACAAGTTTCTCGGGAAGTCAACCGGCGTCTGGGTTTCGAATTGACCGACGCGTTTTGTGGCTTTAAGGCGTATCGCACACAGGCCATCGCCCATCTCGATCTAACGGAACCCGGCTACGCGATGCCGTTGGAGCTGTGGGTCGAGGCCAAGCGCGCTGGGCTTTGCGTAATGGAACTCCCCGTTCCTCGCATCTATCTGGAAGAGAAGCGTAGTTTCGGCGGCGCGCTCGACAACGCGCAGTGGCGCCTCGACTACTATCATCAGGTACTCGATCGCGCTCAAGCCAAGGCGGCATGGGAGCTCTCGGGAGCCGACGCGTGTGCTTCTTGTGTGCCGGATGTTTCCACGTGCTAGACGACGGCGTCATCGAATACCGACGGCTGCGCGCTCCGCGCGAGGATGGCGCAACACTCATCGATCCGCCGTGGAAGGCCATTGGACGGTTGCTGGCCGATAACCTTCGCCTGCAGAGCGAGTGTGATCGTGTTGTTGGAGGACGATCGCTGCGCGATCTGCAAAGCGATACTCGCAGCGAGCTGATCGATGCGGCGCGCCAATACACGACCACCTACGCCAACGTAAGCGTTCCGCCTACGACAGGCGAGTCTCCGATCGTATGCACCGGACATCAACCGGAACTGTTTCACCCCGGCGTGTGGCTGAAGGATTTTGCTGCCGACCGACTCGCGCGCGAGCACCGAGCGCTGAGCCTGAATTTGGTGATCGATAGCGACATGGTCGGCAAGATGTCGGTGCGCGTGCCGACAGGCGCGGTTGCCGATCCGGTTTTGGAGTCGGTGCCGTTTGATTTGAATACGGGGAACGCTCCGTTTGAACTGACTCGAATCGCGGATCATGATTGCTTCGAGTCGTTTGGCGAGCGTGCGGCTGAGACCCTTGCGCCGCTGGTGGCCGATCCGCTGGTGCGTTCGTTTTGGCCGTTGGCGATCGAACGATCGCGCGCCGGCGCTCGGCTGGGAGAGGCGATCGCCCAGGCCCGGCATCGGCAAGAGATCGACTGGGGCGCAACCAATCTGGAATTGCCGCAGAGCCGCGCCTGCCAGTCGCGTGGGTATCGGTGGTTGATCTCCCATATACTGGCCGATCTAGCTCGGTTTCGGGAGTCGCACAACTGTGCGCTGCGAGAATACCGGCGGGTGCATCGGATTCGCAATGCGGCGCAGCCGGTTCCGGAATTGCACGGCGACGAGGACTGGCTCGAGTCGCCATTTTGGGTTTACCGCAACGACATGCCCGTGCGTCGCGCCCTATGGGCCCGTCGGTCCGGCAAGACCTTGATGCTCGCGGACCGGGCAGGATGGCAATATGAGTGCGCGGTCGGCGGCGACGGCGATCGAGACTCGATGGTCGAGCAACTTGGCGAGCTGACGCGCCAAGGTGTTCATATTCGTACCCGAGCTCTGACCACGACCATGTTCGCTCGGTTATTGCTTAGCGATTTGTTCATCCACGGGATTGGGGGCGCAAAGTACGATCAACTTACCGACGCGATTATTCTTGACTACTTCGGCATGCGACCTCCCGCCTTTTTGACGGTGACCGGCACGCTAAAGCTGCCCATTCCACGCAGTGTTCCGCGGCAAGGTCGCGAGCGCGAGATCGCCGGGGTACTTCGAAACATGCGTTTTCATCCCGAACGCGTGCTACTAAATGGACACGCCGCGTTGCCGCAAGCCCAAGCCTGGCTGGTGCGGAAAGATGCCTGGATACAGAGTGTCCAGTCCGCGCCTGCGGGCCATGTTAGCGCGGCGCAGCACGAGGAAATTTCGCAAATTAATCAACGCCTTAGCGCCATGCTGGATGACGAGCGGGAACGGCTACTGGTAGAGCAGCAGGAATTGTCGAGGCAAATGCGCAGCGAAGCGGTCTTGGGATCGCGCGAATATGCCTTCTGCTTGCACCCCGAAGCGAAGCTACGGAGCCTAATGCTGGCCTTGCCGGCCAAGAAGGCCTAGAATGCGGAAAAGGCGCAGGCGCTCGCCTGGCCCAACATTGGGCGGAATACGAAGGGATTCGCCATGTCGAATACGCTGCCAACTTCGCGCGAGCGAATCGAATCCGGGCGGATCGCCTCGGCCCCGTCGCGATCGGCGTCGAATGTGCATGAGCCACTGCACATGGATCTGGGCGACGGGGCGGAACTCGTAGCCGCCAATGCTGGTGATCACGCGCTGATCCACGAATTGTTATTGGCGGTAGTTCAAGGCCCCTCGGCCGAAGAATTCCAAGCGACCATCGAAGATCCGCTCTACGAGCCGCGGGATCGACTGTTGGTCAAGCGCCATGGGCGACTTATTTCGCACGTTCATGTAACGAAACGCTCGCTGCATTATGGTCGCACCCAGTTGCCGCTAGCCGAGATCCAACGCCTCACCACCTTGCCCGAATACCGGCGCGCAGGCTATGCCCGCAAGTTACTCGAGGTGGCCGACGAACAGATGCGCCTCGACGGGGCCGTGGTGGCGATGCTGCGAACCACGGCGCCGGAAATCTTCGAGACGCTCGGTTGGCTTCCTTGTGGCAGACCGAGTTATTACCAGGTTGGGGCGCGCGAATTGCGGGCGGCTCTGGAAGGCGAACACAAGAAGCGCAAGGGCCTGGCCACGCGGATGTGGCGGCATGTCGAACTAGCCGCGCTCATGCAGCTTTATGATGAAAGTACGGCCCTTCAGTTTGGACCGCTTGTGCGTAGCGAGGCCTATTGGCGATGGCTGATCGGGCGCAAGGCGTACGGTCAGATACTCGTAGCGATCGAAGGCGACGATTCGCTGGAATTTGGAGAACAAGCGCCGCAAATCGTCGGTTATGCCGTCTGCCGTGGGCAGAAAGTGGTCGAACTCTGTGTTCAGAACGGCAGGAAATCGGTCGCCCGCGAATTGCTCATGCGCGCCTGCCGCGAGGCGATCGAACGCGATGTTTACTCGCTGCTCGTTTATGTTCCCCCGACTGGCCCTCTGGGACCCTTGCTGAACCGCGCTGGTGCGAAACCGGATGCAGCGAGTTGCCGCGCTCGCGAAACGCTCATGATCAACGTGCTCGATCGAGGCGAAGTGCTGCGCCGTTTGTACGACGAGTTTTACGAACGCGCCAACCAAGTTGGCATGACGAGACCGGCCGAGTTTGGTGTTGAGATCGGCGGCAGACCGCACCGTTTGCTCTTCACGCGCCGTAGCGTTCATCTGCACGCCGAAGAACCCACTCGGATTGACATGCGTTGCAGCGACCGAGCATTCGATGCGCTTCTTGTCGGGCTGGTTGATTGGAGTGGACCGGACGCAGCGACGATCGAGTTTCGCACCGAAGAGATTCGACAGTTGTTCATGGCCCTTTTCCCCACGCTTTCGATCTGGCGTCCGCAG
>JAGQOS010000455.1 GCA_020427265.1 Planctomycetales bacterium | reverse complement strand
CGCGTTCACCATTCCCATTCTCGAACTGATCGGCGACCCGCAGCGGCCGCACCTGCCCCAAGCGCTCATCCTTGTGCCCACGCGCGAGTTGGCCGTGCAGGTGCGTGGCGAAGTGATCAAACTTTCGCACGGCCGCAAGGCGCGCTGTGTGGCGCTCTACGGCGGCAAACCGATTCGCGGCCAGATCGACAAACTGCAGCGCGGCGCCGACGTGGTTGTGGGCACGCCCGGCCGCGTGCTCGATCACATGGCCCGCGGCACGTTGCGGTTCGACCAACTGAAGATCGTCGTGCTCGACGAGGCCGACCGCATGCTCGATATCGGTTTCCGGCCCGATATCGAAAAGATCCTGCGCCGTTGTCCGCAGTCGCGGCAAACGTTGCTCTTGAGCGCCACCGTGCCGCCGCCGATCGAACGGCTCGCCAAGCGGTACATGCGCGATCCCGAGATGCTCAACTTCTCGTCGCAGGACATGTCAGTCGATACGATCGAGCAGTTTTACTTCACGGTCGATCCGCAGCGCAAGTTCGAACTGCTCAAGCTGCTACTCAAACGCGAAGACCCCACCCAGGCGATCGTCTTTTGCCGCACGAAACGCGGCACCGACAAAGTGCACCAGCGTCTTTCGAAACGAATGAAAGGCGTGGCCTGCATCCACGGCGACATGCCGCAGCGCTCGCGCGACCGCACGATGAGCGATTTTCGCGAAGGGAAACAAAAGGTGCTGATCGCCACCGACGTGGTCGGCCGCGGCATCGACGTTTCCGGCATTTCGCACATCATCAACTACGACCTGCCCCAGTCGTGCGACGACTACGTGCACCGTGTTGGCCGTACGGGCCGGATGGGTCGCGAAGGTGTGGCGTATTCGTTCGTCACGCCCGAAGAGGGCAACGAACTCACGCGGATCGAAATCCGCATCAACCGCCTCCTCACGCGTAGCGAAATCGAAGGCTTCGACACCCGGGCCCCGGTAGCCCGCGATGTAGTGGCCGACGCCAGCGCGCCAGCCGCCGCCAGCCCCGAGGGCGCCGCCCCGGCCGAACCCGCGCCGGAGAAACCACCGGCCCACACGATGGCCAACAGCCGACGGAAACGCTATCGGCGGGCGCTGTAAGGGCGTCGCTCGTGCGAGCGACAATCGTCTGCTAACGCCAGCCGCAATCGAACGGCGGAAGTCGACATTGGGTTCGCAATTCGCCGGCCGCCGCGGCTCCGATGCTTCGGATGCCTGCATTCGCTCGTCGCGTTTCCGCGCGACGTTGTCTTCAATTGCTTGGGACCGGCCAACACAGAACGTGCCGATCGGCACAACTGCGAATCCCAGCTACACTTCACTATCGCTCCGCGCGAATTCGTTTCCCGTGTCATGGAAGCGATCCAGGTAAGCCTTCGGGTCAAGCTCCGATTGACGAATCAGCGAAAACACTTCGGTCCCGGGCCCGAGGCATGGCCCATTCTCATCGAAGATATGAAACGCCATGGCGTAGCCAACGTATTGCGCGGTCTCGGATTCGTACACTTTCGACTCCTTCTCGGCCGCAGCGATCGCTCCTTCGCCCGACTCAGCGCGCACCAGGACGACACGTTCCTCGTACGCCGGCCGCGACAAACCGGTCAAGCGATAAATCAGCCGAACACCGTACCAGGGTTCTGGATTTGCCATGGGAGGATTTGCTGTCTAAACGAATGACTGGGATCGCCTTCCGGAGTGGGCGGAAGTGATGCTGAGTTCTGAAAAAAACCGTGTTCCAATTCCGGTTGGGTGCATTGATCAGTGCGTCGATTTGTCAGCTACAATGTCGGTTGATGCGACGCGAATCGTAACCCAACCCGAACTCTCTCAACACCGGTGCAAAAACGCAGCACTTCATCGCCTACTTTCGCGACGCGACTGCAACTCGCAATTCTTCAGCGATGGTCCGCGCGTCGTGAATGTGTGGCCACGTATACTTCGCATGTTCCTGGTGCGACGAGGCCGTAGTAAACTCTATCGTGCCTGCACCAAGCAGTGCTTCAAGAATTCCTTCATAAGCAGATACGCTCTGAATTTGGTGAACTGGCGTCGTGACGTCAATGTGGTTCGTAAACACTTTTTGTGTCCGAATTTCTCCACTTCCAAAAGTAAAGCGATACATTGCCTTGCATTTACTACGGAACCAAACGGCACCGCCCAATATGGAGAACATGACGAGCGCACCGACCCAATTGGTAAAGCCGAATGCGATCGATATCCCGGCGACGAACACAAGTTCCAGCAAAAACCTCGCCCGTAGGTACTTGTCGCAGCAGCGAAGCGTATTTGGTTTCGATATGTTCAATGTACGTTCAAAGTCCGAGGTTTCGAAGGTAGGCAGAACGGCACCGAGCACCGGGTTGCAGCGAACAGCGTTGATTTCAGAATCCGCGTCACCCGCGGCTCCCGTTCCCCGAATGAATGTTAATCGTCATACGAATACGGGCGGTTCTCCGATTGCCGGTGCCTTCTCAACGTTGTAGAGCTCCTTCAACAAGTCCGTTTGCAGAGCCGCTTCGTCAACATCGGAGGCCCAATGAATACAATACTTGGTCTTGAGGTACGTGGGGACGCCAGATGAAAAATGGTCTTCACGCACCACCACGATGTAGCGATGATCGCCTGTGCCACGAGACGACATGTCGCCTTGTATTAGCATAGTTTCCCATCCCACGCCGCCAACCCGCCCATCAGCACGTTCGGTGTAGCGACTGTCCGTGATGATAATTACGCGATCCGCAAGCTGCAGTTCGTTAGCCATCCATTGGGGCAAGTCCATTCCACCACGCAAATGCCATTGATCTAAGCGGGCGTCCAAGCCGTTCGCGCGAAGGTAAGTCGCAAGGCGTGCGACCCATTCCTTGTGTTGCGGGCTCGTACCTGAATAACTAATGAACACACGAATTGGGGTATGCTGCGTAGATATTTTGGATTCGTTGGGGTCACTCGCGGCTTCTAATCTATGTTCGGGTGCTCGCATGCCGCGAAGACGATCAATTACATTCCTGTGCAACACAAAGATCGTTAATACAGCGTCTTCTGTGGCGGATTCTTTGAACCCGCGGCTAAGTGCTTCGACGACGTCCTCAATGCGGAGTCCACCCGCGCCGGCACCCAGTAATGGTGCAGAGACGCGTCGCACTGCGTCGTAATCGTGAGTTGACATGCCACGTGATTCTCCGATCTCAGAAATGGCGTCTACTGTTGAAGACATGCCTTTTACCGAGACAGCGAAAGCGGCAAATTGTGCGACGTTTTCCGCACCTTCAAATGGTAGGATATCGACATCTCCCAAACGCATTCCCGGCCGTGGTCGTGGTATGTCGTATTCGCGGAGATGGTTGGCGACAAAATTCGTAACAGTGCCACCGGTCGAACATGGAAGGACGACTAGATCAGTTGGCTCATCGAATAGGTTGCCGAGCTTGAGCTTGACGTATGGCATTTCGGATCGCGTCCTACTTCAGGCAAATAACTAGAATCCTAAGCAACAGATGCCAATAGTCTTTGGGCAGACGGCACTATTAACTATGTGTGTGAATAGCGTTTTCCGCTACAGCATGCCCCGCCAAGGACTACTTCGATAATGCCGACAACTTACCTCAATCGGGCGGGCCGTACAAGCCGCCGACATTCGGCACCGATAGCCGGCAAGGCCCTTGCGAGAAGTCCTTGAGAAACCTGAGCGCAACCAATCTGAGCGGTCGAATCAACGCTGGTGTGGCCAAACACTTTGCTACGAAGAACCCGGCGCGGTGCATGGTCGCAACCAAGAACGGCGTCGGGAAAACGAATCTTCACTAATCCGCGTTCTATTCTTCGGCTGAGCGCCGATTAGCGCAAATCAGTGCTCCCTTAGACCGCGCGCATGACCGTTAGAATCGGGCTGTTTGCCGCACGAA
>JAGQOS010000454.1 GCA_020427265.1 Planctomycetales bacterium | reverse complement strand
TGAACTCGGTCTGAGGATGAATTCCAACCAAATGTAAGATCGTAGCGACCAGTTCCTCGGGACTGACAGGAAAGTCGGCTACTTCTCCCCCTAGGGCATCTGATGCGCCAATCACTTGACCGGCGGCAATACCCGCCCCGGCGAATGCCACGCTAAAAACCCGCGGCCAATGATCCCTGCCAGCTTGTGCGTTGATCTTGGGTGTCCGGCCGAATTCGGAAGCGTAAACGACTAAAGTTTCATCGAGCAGACCCCGCGCTTCCAAATCGGCAATCAACCCGGCCATGGCCGCGTCGACTCGTGGCAGCCGACTTCGTAGTTGCGGAAACATATTGCTATGGTGGTCCCAACTGTTACGTCCCACAGTCACAAACCGCACACCGGCTTCGACCAGCCGCCGAGCCTGCAGGCACAAGGTCCCCATTTGCCCGCCCTGTTTCGCTCCGCTCTCATTAAGAATTCCGTAGGAACGCTGCGTCGCTTCGGACTCTTCAGAAATATCGAATGCCGAAGCGGCTTTGCCCGAATGGATGATGTCGATCGCCTGCTCGCTGTACCGATCCCAGATCGGTCCGAAACGCGCTGGCCCATCGCTCTGGCATGCTTCGAGCGACGCCTTCAAGTCGACCCGCTCGCTAAATCGCTCTGGAGCAATCGCGCTGGCGACCTCTAGCGAACGGGCATTCATTCCCTTGAAACCAACACACGTTTGCGGCAGATATCCGTGGCCAACGAACCTCGATGTAAAATCGTTGCCTGGATTCGTGACATAGGCCGGCACTCCGTTGCGCATACCGAGTTGATGACTTACCATGCAGCCCATGTGCGGATGACCGGATGCTTCAACACCGGTCGCCTTGGGCGGCTGCCGCCCTTCAACCATGTACATACAACCGCGTTGATGGGCCGCTTCGGTATGCGTAACAGAACGAATCACTGCGAGCTTGTCCATCATCGTAGCGATCCGCGGCAATTGCTCGCCAACAAACACGCCCGGCATGTTTGTCGAGATCGGTCGCATTTCGCCGCGCACGTCCGCCGGTGCGTCTGGCTTCATGTCGAATGTCTCGTGATGCGAAACGCCGCCTTGCAGCCATAGAAAGATGACGCTCTTGGCCTTGGCATTGACGCTCGACGCGGCTCGCGATTCCTGCCGAAGCAAATCGGATAGTGATAAACCGATGCCGCCAATAGCGCCGAGTTGCAAGGCTCGTCGGCGATTGAATCGGGTCCACCAGCGATTTTCCTGACAGCCGGAAGCGGTGTGTGACATGACTACTGCTTTCGATTGGCGGCGGGTATTGGGGGAGGAACTCGTGCGGCGTGACTTCTGATTATATCGGCTAAGTTGCTCACTCAGAAGAGAAATCTGGCGGGCGACACATGACGGCAATCAATTGTTGCCTTGCAGATACTCGATACGCCGCCCAACTTCGCCGGCTTTTGCCTTCAATATCAGCTTGTTCAACTCAAACGGATACGCATTTCTGGCTCGGTCACGGAAGTAGATGACCGAATTGAGCGTGAGCAGCGCTTCGGCCGGGCTGGTCGTCGTGTTGAGCACTTCGTAGAACGTCGGTCGCGGATCGCGCGCGTCGAGAATGCCGAGAAACTCGGCAGCGCGCATGCGAACGAGCAACTCTTCGTCGCCGAGCCGCTCGGTCGCCGCCGAAATCACCGGGCTCGCCGTCTTGCCAAAGCAACTGCACGCGATCAACGCCCAGTAACGCTGCAGCGGATCGTCCGACGAGAGCGCCGCTTCCAGTTTCGGCTTCGCCTGGGCAAACGGCAGCAGGCTCAAATCGGCGACGTCGACCAGGCGGCCGATCCGCTCGGCATTGCGCTGGCCGAAGCCGACCGGGTCGTCGAGCGCTTCGTCGATCAACACGCTTTCGGGAAAGAAACTCAGGTCAGGCAGCGACTTCACGCGCGCCTGCAACCGGCCGCGCAGATCGGCTAGCACCTGGGCGTGCGCCGGGTCGGCGGCCAGGCTGTGCACTTCGTCTGGGTCCGTTTCCAGGTCGAAGAGCGCTTCGACTGGCTTCGCCTCGAAGAACTGCCGCTGCTCGGCGTTGAGCTTGCCTTGTTTGTAGAGCGCGAGCCACTCCTGGTAGGCGAGCATCTGATAGCGATAGTTGTTCCGCAGGCCGTCGGGATAAAACGCCTGGTAGTTGCGAATGTACTTGTAGCGTCCCTTGCGGAGCGAGCGGCACAGGTCGTACTTTTCATCGAAGCGATCGGCATAGCCAAACGCTTCATCGCGTTTCGCCAACGATTCGGCCGAAACGCCCGGCCCGAGAAACGGCTTGCCGTCCATCGCCTCTGGCACATGAACGCCGGCCAAATGCAGCACGGTCGGGCCGAAGTCTATGAAGTTGACGAAGCCTTGGGTGCGCGAGCCCCGCGCGAGCGAGCCCCGATCCCGCCATCGCTCGGGAACTCGCACGACCAGCGGCACGTGCAGGCCCGATTCGTAGATGTAACCCTTGCTGCGCGGCAGTACGCCGCCGTGATCGCCGAAGTAGAAGATGAACGTGTCTTCCAGCAAACCGTCCTCGGCGAGTTGATCGACCAATTGCCCGACGGCGCGATCAATCACGCCCATGCCGTCGTGGTAGCGCGCGTAGGTGTGGCGGAACGTGGGCGTGTCGGGATGATAATCGGCCAGTCGCAGCGAATCGGGCGGCGTGCGAATCGCGTCGGGCCGCATTTGGTGCTGTTTGAAATGGAGCGAGCTTTCATGCGACATCGTAAAGGTTTGCATGTGGAAGAACGGCGTGTCGGCGGTCGGCCGGTTGCGCCAACTCGCCTTCTTCGACGAGGCATCCCAAACGCCGTCGCTCTCGACGGCGTTGTAATCCTTCTTGCTGTTGTTCGTCGTGTAATACCCGGCGTCGCGCAGGTAGGCGGTAAACATTTTCTGCCCGGCCGGCAGTGTCGCCGATTTCATTTTGCGATGAAACTGCGTGCCGATGCGCGGGCCGTAGCAGCCGGTTATCAGCGTCGTTCGCGCCACGCTGCAGACCGGCGCGTTGGAAAAGGCGCGCTCGAACACAATGCCGTCGCGGGCCATCGCCTCGATGCGCGGCGTCGGCGCGCCGTTCTCGTCGAACAGTTTCAGGTAATGCTTCGAGTTGTCTTCCGAAAGGATCCACACGATGTTCGGCCGCTCGGCGCCGCGCGCGACGCAGGGAATCAGCGAGAGCATCAGCAGTAGTCGGAGCCGCAGTTGCATGTGAACGTTCCAAATCGTTGGCTTAGGATATCAACGGTCGCGCGAACCGATGCGCGAAGCCGCTTCCCAACGATTCTGCGAAGAATGAACGCGCGAAGCAACCAACCGATGGGCGAATTCTTAAAGAATCGCCTGAATTGGCTCGCCGTTGTAAAGATAGATGGGGCGGCCCTTAAAGTCAGACGCGGTCGAATGGCGAGGAATTCCCATCGTTGCATAAATGGTCGCCACGATGTCACCCGGCGTGCAGGCATTTTCCGCCGGGTAAGCCGCATGCTTGTCCGAAGCGCCGTAAACAGCTCCGCCTTGCACGCCACCGCCGGCCATCAAAATTGAGTAGCACTGTGGCCAATGATCACCGTGTGGCGCCTTGGGGCCGCGTCCCATTTCGCCCATCCAAACGACGAGTGTCGAATCGAGCAGGCCGCGCTGGTGCAGATCATCGAGCAACGACGCAAGCGCGTTGTCGGTTTCAGGCAGGCTCTTGCGCATCGGTCCAAAGGTGCCACCATGGTTATCCCAACGGTCGTTGGCCGTGCCGACAATGTCGTTCACCAGAACCATTCGCACGCCGTTCTCGATCAACCGTCGCGCCATTAGATAACTTTGGCCATAGCGATTCCGACCATACCGATCGCGCAGAGCGGCAGGCTCTTGCTCGAGATCGAAGGCCTGCTTGGCGGCGGCTGAAC
>JAGQOS010000453.1 GCA_020427265.1 Planctomycetales bacterium | reverse complement strand
ATCGAGGCGCGCATCAACGTACTCATCTCCGGCGGAACCGGTTCCGGTAAGACCACGTTGCTCAATGTTCTCTCCGGCTACATTCCGGTCGACGAACGTGTCGCCACAATCGAAGACGCGGCGGAACTGCAACTGCAACAGCCACACGTGGTGCGTATGGAAACGCGTCCGGCGAACGTCGAAGGCGAGGGCCTGGTAACCACGCGCGACCTGGTGCGCAACGCTTTGCGTATGCGACCCGACCGCATCATCGTAGGCGAATGTCGCGGCGCCGAAGCGCTCGACATGCTTCAGGCGATGAATACGGGTCACGAAGGAAGCATGACGACCGTGCACGCGAACACCTGTCGCGACGCCATCAGCCGACTGGAAATGATGGTCGGCATGGTCGGTTTCGACGTGCCGGTATGGACCATTCGGCGTCAGATCGCTTCGGCCATTCAGATTGTGGTTCAGGTGTCGCGTTTGGTAGGCGGCAAGCGAAAAGTCGTGCGCATCTCCGAAATCACCGGCATGGAAGGCGACGTGCTAACCATGCACGACCTGTTCGAGTTCCGTCAAACCGGCCTCGATGAAAACCGGGCCGCCGAAGGCTTCTATTGTTCCACCGGATTGCGACCCCACTTGCTCGAACGGCTCGACCACTCGGGCACGGCCGTGCCGGTGGAAATGTTTGAACGACGCATGTTGGAGTTTTGAATTGCAGATCACGCTTCGCCGCGCCGCTGAGCGGCCGCCGAACAAGTGAGAGAGGATCGAACGTTGAATCCCATCGCAGTCAACTTGCTAACGTTTCTCGGCGTTTTCTTCACGATCTTCGCCGGCAATGCCGTGCTTGTCGACTTTCGTTCCGACGAGCGCAAGCGGTTGCGGCGGCGCATGGAAGAGCAATACCGCCAGCAACAGCGCACCAAGGCGCGGAGCACGCCGCTGCCCAAGGAATTCAGCCGCATTGCGGCCGAAGTCAAGTCGGAAATGGGCGAGAAGCGCACCATGGCCGAATCGCTGGAAGTCCTGATCGATCAATCGGGTCTCAACCTGACCGTGCGGCAATTGCTCGTCTACTCGGTCGCCGCCTCGATAATCTGCGGCATGATGGCATTCGCGGTCACGTTCAATTTCCTGGCCTTTGCCTGGTCCGCCGTCGCCGGCGCCTTTTTTCCGCTGCTCTATGTACAGCTCAAACGTTCGGAACGCTTTGAGAAACTGCGCAACCAACTTCCCGACGCCTTCGAACTGATGGCCCGTGTGATGCGCGCCGGCCAAACCACATCGCAAGCCATTCAATTCGTTTCCGACGAATTCGCGCGGCCCGTGTCGCTCGAGTTCCTTTATTGTTACGAGCAAATGAATCTCGGGTTGCCACCCGAAGAGGCGCTCCGCGATCTGGCTCGCCGCACGGGGCTGCTCGAAATCCAGATCTTTGTACTGGCCGTGGTCGTGCACCAGCAAACCGGCGGCAACTTGTCGGAGCTACTGGAAAAGTTATCGTATGTCACGCGCGAACGATTCCGCATTAGCGGCATGATCAAGAGCCTGACGGCGCAGGGACGCCTGCAGGCCGGCATCCTGCTGAGCTTGCCACCCGTAATGTTCGGCCTGTTGCTGGTCCTACACTACAGCTACGCGAGCACGCTGTTCGAATACCCAATGATGATTGTCGTTGCGCTGAGCATGATGGCCATGGGCGCGCTGTGGATTCGCAAAATTGTCAACTTCGACTACTAGACTTCCGGCGCCAGGACCAACTCCGGGCGAGGTGACCGTATGATTCTGACCGACGTGCAACTGATCCTTCTGGGCGTGATCGCCGTAGGGAGCCTGCTGGCCATCGTCGCGATGCTCTCGCGCAGTGGCGATGCCGCCGTTTCGGACCGGATGGCCGAGTTTACACGGCCCAAGTCGACGCGCGCCCAGCGCGAACAAAAGGCATCGAAAGCGGCATTGCCGAAGATCGGCAAGCTGATCATGCCCGACGAGGAGTCGCGCCAAGAAAAGCTTTCTTCGCGCATGCTGCAGGCCGGCTTGTACCAGCGCAATTCGTCCGCCTTCTATATGGGTGTGAAGTTCTTGCTCATGGTCATGCCACTGGGCGTGGGAATATTACTGTTTGTTTCGGGAATGCTGCCGCTCTACCAAGGCATTCTCTTCGGCGTGGTCGTGGGGCTGCTAGGCACCGTGCTGCCCGCAGCTTGGTTAAATCACTTGAAGTCGAAGCGGCAGCAAAACATTCGCCGGGCGTTGCCCGATGCGCTCGACGTAACGGTCGTATGCCTGGAAGGCGGTTTGAGCCTGCCGGCGGCCTTGGACCGGGTGGCGGCGGAATTGAAGGGGGCGCACCCGCTATTGGCCAGCGAAATGGAAATCGTGCGGCGCGAAATCCAGTTGGGCCGCACCACCGGCGAGGCGCTGCGCGAGTTTGCCGAGCGATTTGATGTCGAAGAGCTGCGCAGCATGGCGTCGGTCATTACGCAAGCGGAGAAATTCGGCGCGAGCATCGTGAAGGCGATGCGCGTGCATGCCGATTCCATGCGCATCCGGCGATATCAATATGCCGAGGCGATGGCGCAGAAAGCGCCGGTGAAGCTGATCTTCCCGACCGTGCTTTGCATCTTTCCGGCACTCTATATCGTGCTGATGGGTCCGGCGGGCGTGCGGTTGAAGCAAATGTTGGACAATATGTAGTTGTTGCAGGAGGAGGCCTCCTGCGCGAGGCGTCCAGATCGTGGGGCGGGTTATGCCTAAGGCAACCAAAAAATCAAGGCGCGGTTCCGTACTCATCGAGTTCGGCTTGATGCTGCCGATTCTCGCGGCGCTGGTCTTGGGCATCATCGATTGGGGTTATCTGTTCTTTACGCGCCAGCACATGATTCAGGCCGCCCGCGAAGGTGTGCGGATTCGCGCTGCGGAAGGACCGACGACGTCCACGTCGACCACGATTGCCGCCACAGAAAACTACCTTTCGCGCGTGAATCCGCGGCTGGCGAACGACTTTATCGTGACGATGGGCGGCGGCACTTCGGGCAATGCCTGGGTGCAAGTGGCCGTGCCTAAGTCAGCCGCATCGATCACCGCGGGATTCTTGACCTTCTCCAACGACAACTTAGTAGCGCGAGTCGAGATGGAATACATCACGAATTAAGCCACATGCGAAGGGCGAACGAACGATGACAGCGCATCATTTCAGCTCGGTCTATTGGCAACGTCGAGATCGCCGCGCGCCGATTTCGCGACGACGCTTGCGACGCAAGGGGGCGGGGGTGCTCGAACTGGCCGTCGTACTGCCGCTGTTTCTGGCCATGACGTTTGGCATTATGGACTATGGCTGGCTCTTCTTCGCTCGCAATACCATGCAGCACGCCGCACGCCGCGCCGTGCGCGCCATGGCCGTGCAAGAAATGACGGCCGTCGAGGGCGAGGCGGTGGCGCAGGCGACGCTCGATGCGTCGCTTTCGAACTACAACTTTACAATCAACATTACGAATACGGCGGACCCGATTATCACTTGCGATATCAGCATTCCGGCCAGTGATATTGGGTTGACCGGTTTCACAACGCTGCCAGGAAACAATATGGAAGTGAGCGTGGAAATGGCCCGCGAGGCCTTATGACGCGTCTTTGGAAACTTGACTTGTGCATCACTCAGGCAGGGGCGACCTGGAGAGAACATCATGAATAACAACCGCAAACGCTGGGGGCGCCGCGGCGCGATCTTGGTTTGGGTCGCTGTGCTGCTTCCCGTGTTGATTGGATTTGTCGGCCTCACGGTCGACGTGGGGTACATCTTTACCGATCAGGCGAATCTGCAGGCCTTCGCTGATGTATCGGCCCTGACCGGGGCTCTTTACCTGCCCACGGAAACCGACGCCGAGAACCATGCCGCGGCCGTGCTAACGAACAACGACGCCAGCGCGGGCGCCGCGTTGGCCGCCGGCGACGTGGAGTTTGGCAATTGGGACCCCG
>JAGQOS010000452.1 GCA_020427265.1 Planctomycetales bacterium | reverse complement strand
ATACGAAGCCACGTAGGCAAAGCGGAAGTCCTTCGTTACCAAGGCGAAGGCCAGGATGGCCAACACGACCGATAGCAATACGGTGGCGCCGATTCCGGCCAGGAGGCCGCTTTTCAGCAGTCGAGGTCGCTGCGCACGATCACCGGCCGACGCCGCGATAGCGGCGTATCCGCTAGCGACAAAGGCCGCCAGCAGGCACATTTCACCGATGATTTGCGATATGCACATGGCGACTCGTACTGGCTAGTCCTGTTTCACTTCATACTTGCTCGCGCAGCGAGTGAGCACTTTGTCTCCGACGAGTTGCCCCTGGGCGTTGAGGCGACCTTCGACCACCACCTCGATATCTTCGGCCAGATTGTCGGGCAGCGGGGCGGCGCACTCGGCCTGCAATTGTGATGTCGCTCCGACCAGCGAAAACTGGGCGCTGCTCCGATCCGGACGAATGTCGAGCGATTCGGGTGCAATCCTGCCGCTTACGCGTAGCGACTTGCCAACAAAATCGTGGGCGGATGCTGCACACTCATCCACCGTGAGATAGTATTGCCAGCTGGAGGAAGCCCCCAGATACGCAACGTAGGCCACGACGCAACTTAGCACCGTTCCGCCGAGGGCAAGTTTGGTTGCTACGGTCATCCGCCTTATTGTCCTTTGTAATAAGTCTTCGCGCATCGACGCCGCGTGAATCGATCGACGACACGACACACTGGGCGCGCCGATCCGCGAAATTGCGGTGGCGAAGAGTAGCAGCGGGTACTGTTGGCGTCAATCGAGAGTGGCGACGCTAGCATCATTAGATTACGTACCGGCGCAGCTAGCGCGAGACTTTGCCAGCCTGAAGGCTGGGCGGACGCTTGGCCATCGAGCCAATCGGCGACAAACTGGGCCCCGGAATCTGCTGCTGGCTAGGATTCGAGCGCTGCGGCGGGCGCGGCTTCGATGAGTGCGTCGAGCACGTCTAGCGTGGAGAGAATTCCCACCAGGTGCCCACGTTTATCGATCACCGGCAACCGATGGACGTGATGCCGTCGCATAATCGAGGCCGCCTCGACCAGCGAGCATTCGGGACAGACGCTGCTGACTTCGGAAGTCATCAGGTCGGTCACTTGGCGGTCATCCAGTCCATCGGCCAACTTCTCGATGATCCACTGGCGCGCGCCTTCCTCCGCGCGACCCAGTCCAGCCAACTCTTCGTCCAATTCGTACGTCAAATCGATGATGTCACTCGTCGATATGATCCCGCCACAGCGGCCATGCGAGTCGACAACTGGGAGTGCCGATACACGGTTTTCGACCATCAGCGCGAGCGCTTCGTGTATCGAATCTTGCGGGTGGACAGCAACGACATGCTTGTTCATCACCGTCTTGACAGGGCGTTGGAAGAGATTGGCCGAGGCGGGTGTTTGTGTAGACATCGAGTTCCTCCGTTTCGCTGAAGGCTGCCTCTCTCCCTGCGCATTCGTCCCATCCGTTGATTCTGCGGCCGAGAGCGTGGAAGGGCCCTGCATGTCGCCGCCTTGAGTCGGCAGCAACCGGCCGCGAATTCCAAGCAATGCAATTCCAGTGCCGAGCCGATTTTGCCGGGTTTTTCGCAGTGATTTGTGCGAAAACGCGCAGAACATTCCGGAACGCCGCACATGCATGCACGGTGCGAGTTGCTCGGGCGGCAAATCTTCGCGGATTCGTTTCCCAATCCGCTACAGTAATTAGCGACTCGCAGTAGAATGCGTGTCGGATCGTAGAAGGTATGGCGACGCAGATGCGTTGTGCGGGAAATTTAGGGAAAATCGTCGCAGATTGAGACGAAGGATTGTGGTTTTGGGTAGAGATCGTACCGTCATTGCCGTCGACATCGGCAACAGTCGCATCAAGATAGGGCGATTCGAAACGCCGGCGGCACCGCTACCCCTCCCCAGCGGCGTTCTCGAAGTCGAACCCCACGGCGAGCCGTTCGAGCAAAGGCTCGCCGCCTGGCTCACCGCAGCAGGGTCGCAGAAATTCAATTGGGTGATTGCCAGTGTCAATCGGTCGCTCAAAGATCGACTAGTCCATTGCGTCGGTTCCGAGCTTGGTGGCGACGTGCTGCGAACTCTCACGTTCAAAGACTTGAACCTTAGAATCGATTTGCCCCAACCGGAGCACGTGGGTATCGACCGTTTGTTGGCGGCCGTGGCGGCCAATCGGCTGCGCGACCCGCAGCGACCTGCCGCCGTGATCGACATCGGCACGGCGATCACGGTCGACGCCGTGTCCGCGGAGGGCGTGTTCCTTGGCGGGGCCATATTGCCGGGCATTCGCATGTCGGCCCGGGCGCTGTGCCAGCAAACCGATCTCTTGCCTGATATCGAGCTCATTCAGCTCGAAGATCCGCCGACGCCGATTGGCAAAGCAACGTCGCAGGCGATTCACTCCGGGCTGTTCTGGGGCGCGCTGGGGGCGGTTCGTGAACTCGTCGCCCGTTATACGGAAACGCTTGACGCCGCGCCCCAAGTCGTGCTCACCGGCGGCGCCGCGCCGCAGGTGGCGCGTTTGCTGAGCGCCGAAACGCTATACGAGCCGCATCTGGTGCTTTCGGGCATGGCGCTTACCGCCGAGTCCATGTGAATTTGTCGAACGTGGAGCGTCGCGGCTTTGAATCGATCAGCAGATACCGTTGTCGTGCTCTTAACGCCTCGCGGACGTTCCGCCGTGGCGACGGTCCGTGTGGAAGGACCAGCGGCGCTCGCCGCAACCGATCGGCTGTTCCACGGCGTGCGCGGTTGCCGGATCGAAGCAGCCATGATTGGCGCGGTGATGTTCGGACGTTGGGGCGATGCGCACGGCGAAGGGGTTGTTCTCGTGCGGGTAGCCGAGGCGACCGTCGAAGTTCATTGCCACGGTGGCGCCGCTGCCTCGCGCGCGATAGTCGACTCGCTGCACCAACTCGGTTGCGCGGAAATTGACTGGTTTGATTGGATCGCGGCACAGGACGCCGTGCCGATTCGCTGCGCGGCGTTTTCTAGCCTGCTGCAGGCACGCAGCGAACGTACGGCGGAAATTCTGCTTGACCAGTACCACGGCGCGCTGCAGCGCAAGCTGGCTCAAATAGCCGACCAGTTGCGCGCTGGGGAGTTGGCGCTGGCGAGAGCATCGATTGACCGACTTTTGCAGCTTGCGCCGCTTGGGATGCGGCTAATCGAGCCTTGGAAGGTCTGCTTGGTCGGCGAGCCAAATGTCGGCAAGAGCAGCCTACTCAACCAGATCGTTGGCTTCGAGCGGGCGATCGTCTTCGATCAACCCGGAACCACGCGCGATGCGCTTGGCGTTGAAATAGCTCTCGATGGTTGGCCCGTGCGGCTGTTCGATACGGCCGGCCTGCGCCAAGCTGAGGACGAAATCGAGCAAGCGGGGATCGCTCGTACGGTCGATCATGTCGCTAGCGCCGACCTGCTCCTGAATGTAATCGACTGCTCCAGACCGCGAAGCGAGCAAGATTTGCAAAGTGTGTTCGGCGATTGCCCGCGGCTTGATGTCGCCAACAAGATCGATTGCTGCGCGGAAGCGTATGCGGAAGGGTATTGGCCGACAAACGCTCTTACGGGTGAAGGAGTTGCAGCGCTCTGTGCAGCCGTCATTGAAGAACTTGTTCCCACGGCGCCCGATGCGGGTGAGGCCTTGCCATTTCTGCCGGCGCACTGGCATGGCCTCGAGGTGGCCTCTCTCGCCTTGAATCGAAACGACTTGGCCGAGGCGGGGAAGTGCTTGTTGCGATTGCTCGATGCCCCCGGTGCTTATTCCGGCGGCAGTTGATGGCCCATCTTGTCGCGTTTTGTAGCCAGATACCGCTGATTGTGCTCGTTGATCGGTGGCATGATTGGCACTTGATCGACCACTTCCAGGTCGAAACCGCCGTAGATGAAAGCGTCGGTCTTCTTCGGGTTGTTGGTCAACAATCGAACTTGCTGCAGCCGCAAGTCCTTGAGGATTTGGATCCCGATGCC
>JAGQOS010000451.1 GCA_020427265.1 Planctomycetales bacterium | reverse complement strand
TCCATTTTGGCGCTCGCGCCGGTGGCCGGGTCGAAGTTGCAAATCTGCTTGAGCCGCAACACCAATTCGAACACATGCTGCACGGTCAGGCCTTCGCCCAGGTCGTTGAGTTGGACCACACCCTCGTCTTCGGCGCGGGCATAGGTCTCGCGCTGTTCGGCTGTGAGGTCGACATGCGCGTCGCGATACAGCTTGGGCGGCAGATCGGTCAGCACGGCGTCTTTCGTGCGGCGTAGCACATGATCGGCCACGGCGCGGCGAAGCTGTTTCGGCTTCATGCCCGGTCGCAGATATCCCGGCGAAAGGAATTCGAAGATGCCAACCAGATCGTCGGGGCTATTTTCAATCGGCGTGCCGGTCAAAGCCCAACTGCGCGTGCGGGCGATTTTTCGCACCACCTGAGCCGTGGAGTTGCGGCTGTTTTTGATCCGCTGCGCCTCGTCCAAAGCGACCAGGTCGTAGTGCAAGGCCGGATCGGTTACGACCGCTTCGTCGCGCAGCAGCAGTTCGTAGTTGGCGATCGTCACAAGCGCCTCGGGTTGCCGCCATTGAAAGTGACGGCGCTGCTGCGTTCCGCCAACCACGTTCAACGGAATCTCGGGCGCCCAGAGCGCGAATTCGCGTTGCCAGTTCGAAACGAGCGGCTTGGGGCAAATCAGCAGAATCCGCCGCAGCTCGCCGCGATGAACCAACAACCGCATGGCCGAAATCGTTTGCATGGTTTTTCCCAGCCCCATTTCGTCGGCGATGATCGCATGCGAACGCGGGTAGAGAAAAGCGATGCCGTCCATTTGGTAGTGGAACGGCTCGAAAGGAAACGTCAGCTCGCCATCGATCAGCAGGGCTTCGATTGGCGGTTGCAGCAGATAATAGAGCCGGTCTTCGAGCTTCAGCAGATCGCCCGGCGGCTTGATGCGCGTTGTGCGGCGTTCCGCGTTGCCGGTGTTGGCGGCGGTTGCCGGGCGCGCCGGTTTGGCGAGCGCCATTTTTTCGAGCGCCTGCCGTGCGGCGTCCTGGTCGCCAGTTTCCACCAGGCCGCGCGCTTCGGGAAAGACGAAGCCGACCGTATTCAAAGCGCCGGCCACAAGCGGAAACGACACCACGCCGGGCGCGGCGGCGCGCCAGGCCAACTCGGCTGTGCGTATGCGCGGCGGCCGTTCGAGCGCCGACTGCCAACCGAGCGCCGGTGTTTCGACAGCGATCGCCGTGTCGTGCGACGTGATTTGAATCGAGGCGTCGGTTTCCGCGTTGCCGCGTCGCGCGTCGTTCATGCCGCCCGGTTCGCCTCCGTCACCGCGTCGCGGATGCGCTCGAACGGCTCCGCCAGTTCGATGGCGTCGGTCAGCGGTGCAATCTGGGCGATCAACCGGGCCTGGTCGTCGGCATGCTCGCGCAGCACATGCAAGTGCCGCTCGCCGAGTTCAAAGCGGGACGTGGGGCCGGCAAACGTGCTGCGCAGCAGCGGCGTGGCGAAGTCGTCGTCTTCGCGGCCGTCGGCGCACTCGTCGGCCGTTTCGACAAACGCGATCGGCAGATCGACGAAGTCGCGCACTGCTAGCATGGCAGGCGTGTCGGTGAGCAGCGAGTGCGGGCGGATCTTGGCTTTGTTGACCAGCGTTTGGCCGATTTGTTCGCCATAGAGATAAGGTCCGAGCGTGGGCCCGTAGAGAATTTCCTGCGCCCGGTTGGCTTTCACCGGCGCGGTGCAGTGGAATTCGAGCGGGCGGCCGGCGCCGTTGAGGATCAGGTAGCCGCCCATCGCGCCGTGGGTGGGATGTTCGATCGACGCCAGAAATCCCAGGGCGGGTAACGACTTAGAAACAGGATCGGGCATGCTCGAAGGGTTTCATCCAGGGTGTGCAAAGGGCGGGATGGCGGCGCAGCGCCCGGGGCCGCCGCGCTTCGTGCGCGCAAAAATGTTCCGTTTGTAATGAATCGGGCCGCGCGGGAAAGCGACTTTAGCGGCTGATTTTTGTATTCTTTGCCGGAATTGTGGCTTTTTACTCATGTTGTCGGTACAATCAAGTTATTGCTCGGGCAGTTGGGGGGATTCTCTGCCACCGGCCGTTGGTCGGGTTGGCCCGTTGGCTCCCTAGCGTCGCCCGGTTCGAACTCGCGGCACCGCCAAATCAGTAGAACAGCAAAGGAACCTGCGCCTCATGTCTCAGGATTCACCCCAACCGCGCCAAACTCCGTCGTTTTACACCCAAGTCGATATCAGCGCGGCCGGTCAGGCACAACAATCGGCGCCGCATCCTTTGGGTCCGCAATACGAGCAAACCGAGTTGCTGCGCGAAGTGCTTACGGCGCAAGACCGCACGAACGAACTGCTCGAAGAGCTGGTCAACGTAACGACTGCCCAGCAGAAGCAGCGGATGGCCGAGCTGAATCAATGGAAACAGGCCCATCCCGAACTGGCCAAAAGCTGCCGCCGCGCGGCCGAAGGCCTGAGCCAGGTGCAGATCAACTTCCTGGACCGCATGACCGAGGAAATCGACGACACGATCGAAGACCTGAAAGACGGCGAGTTCATGCTCACCGAATTCGTCGACCGCTTCGGCCCCCGGCTCGCGCACTTGAACGGCGTGATCCAAGTGCTGGCCCAACTCAGCGCCGTTCCCAACCCGACCGACGCCCCGCAGTCGTAGATCGCAGGCCACGCTGTCCGAAGCGCGCCGCAAAACGACGGCGCCTCGAATCTACGCTAAGTGCGCGAGTAACTCTGCCAATAGGCGAAGCGACAATTAAAGGACGGGAGTAATTTGGAATTACTCTCGTTCTCTTTAATTCAGCCGTCAGAAATGGTTGGGCAAGCCTATTGAAGGCGGACTTCCCGGGCAGTAATTATGATAAAGGTCGCGCTCTACGAACTTGGATACCAGTCATGTACCGATGGGTAATCTGCGCAATTGCTTTAGTACCTGCAATGGCCTTGGCAGACGAACCAAATTCGCAGCAAACTAGCGATTTGGCCTATGTTGCATCTTCACGACTGGTAACTGTGTACGAGGTGATTCGCAGTCCGGCATGCTATACCCCACCTTCGGAAGCGTTGCAGATCACAAGCTGGCCATCGCAGGGAGACACGGTCATCACCGTTAGGAATGGCGTACCTGTGTTTTCGGCGAGCGGCACGACAGATCGTATTGCACGTGGACAGGCATTGACCGTGTCTGAGACAGCAGGAAATCTTACGAAAGTCCGTATCGACAACGGGGATCGGACATATGGGGCTGTCCGAACGCGCGATTTGATTCCCGAAGTAGGTAGAGGCATGTTGCATGTTCGGCCTGGCGAGCATGCATTATTGATTGATGATCGAGTTCTTTGTCGCCTGAATTCCGGCCAGTATCGCCTCGTTGAGCAGCCGGCTCGAATTGTCGTCACCGAGCTAATTGACGAGTGGATCAAAGGACGGATTTTCACAGCGACGGAGTCGTTCGAAGGAAGCTTACCTTCAAATGCGGGTTTGTTTGTGTTGCGGCGATCCGACGATACTAACGCCAGTCTTTCTGACGCAAACGCGGTGAAATCGGTTGAATGGTTCTCCTCAGCAGGGTTTTCCCCAGTCGTGAATGACAAGGGACATGCGAACTTCCTGCATCTGGCGCCCACACTCGTAATTAGCAACAGACGGAATTTTCCCATGGACTGGGACATGGCGCACCTCGACGGTGTTCCCACACTCAAAATCTTAATGGTTAACAGTCCGCTGGTTACCGATGCTGGGCTGAAACATATTGCATCGCTTACGCGACTCACGTCTTTGGATGTTGACTGTACGACTGTTTCAGACAAAGGGATGGGGGGAATCGGTTCCAATCGTCACTTGATTCATTTGAGCGTGCGTTGTCCGCTAGTCACGGATTCGGGAATGGTGGTGCTTCGTAACATGCAGCAGTTGGCAGATATTCGCTTGGAAGGATGCGATATCACGGGAACTTGCCTTGCAAATGTCTCGCGGCCTGATTTAGTTCAAGAGTT
>JAGQOS010000450.1 GCA_020427265.1 Planctomycetales bacterium | reverse complement strand
TGCCGCCACAGGCACGTCGCTTTGCCCCACGGTATCCAGGGCCGTTGTCTCGACCATGCCGTAAAGCACGCAGTCGGGATCGAGGTCGACATGATCCGCTTGGATTCTCAGCGTAACCAGCCCTAGCGCAAAAAGCGTGGTAAAGACGACGCCCAAGGCCGCGCTCGGCTCGACACGCCCGATTTTTTCGACCGCCTGGGTGAGCAGAGCCGACACAACACCGATCACGATGGCGCCGGCAAAGATCAGCGTCTGTCGCCAGAACAGATAATCGGCTGCCGGCAACCAACCGCTGGACCTCAGTTGCATGGCGACAAGATACCCGCCGACGATGCCCAACAGCATGGTATGGCTCAAGGCGTCGCCCATCATGCTTTGACGCCGCAACAACAAGAACGCGCCGGGCAACGAACAGGCCATCGAGGCCAACGCGGCGGTCACAACGATCCAAGTGTCCAGCGGTTGCCAGGTCGAAAGCAGGCTAAAGAATTCAGCGACCATCGGCGGCCTCCGCGGCGGGAGCGATTTCGTGCGGACTCTTCGGCACGCCAAAACGCGGGTATTCATCGGCCAACAGCCGCTCCAACTCGGCGACCGTCGTCGGATCGAGCACGTGTTCGATCGCATCGGCGCTGCGGTCGACGTGCGTGGGGGCGATGTCGGCAAAGTGAATCAAATAGAGTTCCCACAGGCGATGGTGGCGCGCCGCATGCCGCGCCTCGACCTGCCCGGATTCGGTCAGTCCGTAATGTCGCCCCCCTTTGTTCGCAATCAAACCTTCGGCCATGGCGCGGCGCACGGCACGCGAAAGTTCTCGCGCACTCCAACCGCGATGACGGGCAATCGCCGCATACGGCACCCAGGCGAGGTCGCCCGCATTCGAAGCCTGCGACTGCCTCGCTTCCTGCAATTCGTACAGAGCACGTAGCAGGTGATCGCGGCCCATACGCCGGCGCAACGCGCGATGCATCCAGATGCGAGGCAACACGCCGCGGCGGGTTCCCAACAGGAGGCTTAACAGAAACATCAGCGAGCCGCACAGGACAATGACGGCGCCGGCGGCGAGTCTCGGAAATAGTGCGCTCGTTAGCACTCCTCCCAAAGCGGCGAGGCCACCGATCGCGGCGCTGGCGATCGCCATGCCGGCGAGTCGATCCGACCAGAATCGAGCGGCGGCCGGCGGCACGATGAGCAACGCCACGACGAGCAACAGGCCAACGCTCTGCAATCCAATCACCGTGACGCTCACGACCAGCGTCAACAACACGCCGTCGAGCCATTGTGTAGGCCAACCTCGCGAGGCGGCAAAAGCCGCGTCAAACGACAGTACGGCGAATTCCTTGAACAGCACGACGCAGATCACGAGTGCAACGAAGGCGACGACGAGAATCAAGCGTACGTCGCTGGCCACGATTGACGCCGCCTTGCCATAGATGAATTGATGCAGCCCCGCGGAGTTTCCGGTCGACGTGCGCTGAATCACCGTGAACAGCACGATTCCCAGGCCAAAGAAAAAGCTCAGTACAATGGCCAACGCCGCGTCGTCGCGAATACGACGTGAGCGGCGCAGCAGATTCACGCATCCCACGCCAAGCAGCCCGGCCACGGTCGCGCCGATCAACAGACCGGGCAACCATTTGCCGCGGCCAGGCTCGAACGATTCGAGCACGAGAAAGGCCACGCCTATGCCGGGCAGCGCCGCGTGGCTAACCACATCGCCCACCAGGGCGCGCCGCCGCAACAGCATGAACGTTCCCACGGCGCCGGAGCAGACTCCCAACAACACGGTGCCGGCAAGCACCATGCGCGTGTTGTAGTCTCGCAGCGTCAATACGCGGCGCCATTGGTCGGCCGATGGCCAATCTAAATCGGTTCTGGCCAAAGAGTTCGCGATGCGGCCCGGGCTTGTGTCCCGGCCGGGAAGGGCGGCGTGAAGAGGTGCCGGCGCAATATATGCAAGCCCCACAAAGCAGAACGCGGTCAAATGCCCCCGGGTCACGCCCCGCACAGCGATGCATCGGCACGGGCGAGCAGCACTCATGGCGAAGGCCCTTCGGGCAAGGTCATACGATGCCCGACCTTGTCGAGCAGGGCGAGCCGGCCGCCGTAGGTTTTCCGCAAATTGTCGTCATTGAATACCTGATCGGTGGGACCGGCGGCAATTAACCGCATGTTCAGCAAAATGACGTGATCGAAATATTCTGGCACGGTCTGAAGGTCGTGATGCACGACCAGCGACGTTTTACCGCGCGACCGCAGTTCGCGCAAGATGTCGACGATCGCGCGTTCGGTCGCCGCATCGACACCGGCAAACGGCTCATCCATCAAGTAGAGGTCGGCGTCTTGAACCAAGGCGCGAGCCAGGAACACGCGTTGCTGCTGGCCGCCGGAAAGTTGATTGATTTGCCGACGGGCGTAATCCTGCATGCCAACCTGGCGCAGCGCTTCGTGGGCCAACTCCTTGTACTTGCGCGTCACGGGGCGAAACCAACCAATTTTGTGGTAGAGACCCATGGCCACAACGTCCAGTGCGCTGACAGGAAACTCCCAGTCGACGCTCTCACGCTGCGGCACATAGCCGACACGCTGGCGAACTTCGCTGTACGGCTGGCCAAAGAAGCGGACCGTACCGGCAACGCGCGGCACCAAGTCGAGCACGGCGGCGATAAGCGTGCTTTTCCCCGCACCGTTGGGACCGACGATCGCAGTCAGTTCGCCCGGCTCGGCGTTGAAGTCGATATCCCAAATCACCGGTTTACGGTGATAGGCCACGGTCATATCGTGAATCGACAGGGGCGATGAACTGGGGTGTTCGTCTTCGAAGTTGGGTAGGGATTGAGTGAACATAGGAGTGAGTCAAGATTACTCGACGCCGGACAGCTTGCCCTGAAACCCGCCGGCAGGCGCGTCGCCGCCCAAATGTCGGGCGATCAGCGTTGCGTTGTGGTCGAGCATGCCGATGTATGTGCCTTCATACGTTCCGCCGGCGCCCATGGCGTCGGAAAAAAGTTCGCCGCCGATCTCTACTTGCCAACCTTTGCGCGCCGCGCCTTCGACAACCGCTTGCACATTCTTTACCGGCACGCTCGTTTCCACAAAGATCGCGTGCACGCGATTCTTAACGATAAAGTCGACCAGTTGCACCACGTCGTCGACCCCCGCCTCCGACTCGGTCGAAATCCCTTGGATGCTGCGTACGGGAATATCGTAAGCGCGGGAGAAGTAGTTGAAGGCGTCGTGGGCCGTGATCAGATAGCGTTGCTCGGGGGGAATAGAACCGATCACGCGATGAACGTAATCGTCGAGTTCCCTCAATTGCGCGCCGTACTCTTTCGCGCGCCGACGATATTGCTCGGCGCCGGGTGGATCGAATCGGCTCAGTGATTCGGCGACAAATTCGACGCACTGCCCCCATGCACTAACGTCCATCCATACATGCGGATCCCAATGCCCCTCGATCTCGGTCAGGAACGATTCGTCAATCTCTTCGGTCACGGCGTACACCGGCTTGCCCTTGCGGCCGAGCTGCACAAGCGTGTCGCTCATACGACCTTCGAGCATCAAGCCTGAATAAAAGACAATATCAGCTTGCTGCAACTGGGCCACGTCACTACGCGTGGGCTTATATAGATGCGGATCGACACCTTCGCCCATCAATCCGGTCACCTCGACGCGATCGCCGCCCACAATGCCCACGATATCGGTCACCATGCCGCAGGTGGACGTGACGCGAATCGGCAATTCGCCGGCAAAAACGGCAGGCTCTGCTTGCTGTGGCGATGCGGAGCGATCGCAGCCCAGCGCGATTAAACCGACGACCATTAGGGCCGCTATCGACTGCCAGCACCGAATTGATGCGGCGTGACTTTGCGAGGTTCGATTCGACTCCTCGTGCATGTCGAAATGCTCCTAACTCTCTGCTCTGGCGTCGACCCGCGCGCCGGCCCAGCCCCACCAAAGGTTTTTGCTGGCCCGATCAAATTTTTTGACT
>JAGQOS010000044.1 GCA_020427265.1 Planctomycetales bacterium | reverse complement strand
TGGCGCCGGGGCGCACGGAGGAGAAATCGTGGCGATTGGCGCGCCAGCCGATGTGGAAGCAAATGAATCGTCGCTCACCGGCGACTACCTGGCCGGCCGGCGCCAGATTCCTGTTCCCCAGACGCGGCGACGATTCGTAAAGTCGCGTTCGATTTCGCTCGAAGGGGCGACGGCGAACAACCTGAAGGATGTCAGCACTCAAGTTCCGCTGGGTACGCTTCTCTGCGTGACCGGCGTGAGCGGCTCCGGCAAGAGTTCACTCATCATGGAGACACTCGCACCGGCTATCTCGAATCGGCTCGGGCAGGGCGGGCGAAAACCGGCGCCCTATCGCAGTCTGCGGGGCGTGAATCAAATCGATCGAATTGTCCAGGTCGATCAGTCGCCCATTGGTCGCACGCCGCGGAGCAATCCCGCCACTTATACCGGTCTGTTCGATGGCATACGCAAAATCTTCGCCGGCACGCGCGATGCGAAACAGCGAGGCTACACGGTTGGGCGTTTCAGTTTCAATGTTGCCGGCGGCCGTTGCGAGGTTTGCCAGGGGCAGGGATTTCAAAAGATCGAAATGAATTTTTTGCCGGATCTCTATGTCACCTGCTCCGAGTGCGCCGGCGCGCGATTCAACAGGCAGACACAGCGGGTGAAATATCGCGAGAAGTCCATCGCCGATGTGTTGCAGATGCGCGTCGACGAAGCACTCGACTTCTTCGAGAATTTCCCGGCAGTTCATCGCATGATTTCGAGTTTGCACGATGTGGGGCTCGGCTATCTGCCCCTGGGGCAGCCATCGACAACGCTTTCCGGTGGCGAAGCGCAGCGGATCAAGCTTGCCGCGGAATTGGGCAGCAACGATGCCGGCGGCGCGCTCTACATTTTGGACGAACCGACGACCGGCTTGCATTTGGACGACATCCGACGCCTGCTCGACGTGCTGTCGCGACTTGTCGATTTAGGAAACACGGTGCTCGTGATCGAGCACCATGTCGACGTCATCAAATCGGCCGACTGGATCATCGATCTCGGTCCTGAAGGAGGCGAGGGCGGAGGCGAAATCGTCGCCACCGGGACACCGGAAGAACTCGCCGCCAGGGCCGACAATCACACGGGCCGGTATCTGCGCGACCATCTTTAGTTCGAGTCGAACTTAACTATACCGTTTCCGGCGGCGTTTCTCCCAGTGTATTCCGACGAAATAACGCTACACCTTCGGCGGATGCGCACTAGAGCGTATTACAAGCCTTCGCCCCTAAACCGGTAGCCGCCGTTAGGCGGTCGCCAGCACTTTGGGACCTGCTTCGAGAATCTTCTTGCCCGCCACGTCGGCGTAATTCGCAAAGTTCTCTTGGAACAGCACGGCCAGGCGCTGCGCGGTGGCCGAGAAAGCATGGGCATCGGGCCAGGTGTTCTTGGGCACTAGGATTTCCGAGGGCACGCCTTCGCAAAGTGTCGGCACTTCGAGGCCGAAGACAGGGTCGGTTACCGTGGGGGCATCGGCCAGGCTGCCATCGTGAATCGCGTCGATGATCGCGCGTGTATAGGAGAGCTTCATACGCGAACCAATTCCGTACGATCCGCCGGACCAGCCGGTATTCACCAGCCAGGCCTTCGAATCGTGCTCGCGCATTCGCCCCGCCAGCAGCTCGGCATACACGCTCGGATGCCACACGAGAAACGCTGCGCCGAAGCAGGCCGAGAAGGTCGCCTGCGGCTCGGTCACACCGACTTCCGTCCCGGCGACTTTCGCCGTGTAACCGCTGATGAAATGATACATCGCCTGTTCCGGTGTCAATCGGCTAACCGGCGGCAACACGCCAAACGCATCGCATGTGAGCAGGATAATATTTCGAGGATGCCCGCCCACACAGGGGATCTTTGCGTTGGGAATGAACTCAATTGGATAAGCGCAGCGCGTGTTTTCCGTTAGCGTGGAATCGTTGTAGTCGACTTCACGCGTGTCTTCGTCGAAAACGACGTTCTCCAAAACTGATCCGGCGCGGATGGCGTGGAAAATTTCCGGCTCCCGTTCCTCCGAAAGCCCGATCGCCTTGGCGTAGCAACCGCCTTCGATGTTGAATACACCGTCGGCGGTCCAACAATGCTCGTCATCACCGATGAGCTGACGGGCGGGATCGGCCGAAAGCGTTGTCTTGCCCGTGCCGGAAAGGCCAAAGAAGAGCGACACGTCGCCTTCGGGTCCCTCGTTCGCCGAACAGTGCATCGAAAGTTCGTTCTGCTTCGGCATCAGATAATTCATGACCGTGAACACGCCCTTCTTCATTTCGCCGGCGTATTCCGTACCGAGAATGACGAACTCGCGCTCTTCGAAGCTCAGACAGACACTCGTTTGCGAACCCATATCGGTCGTGTGCCTGTTGGCGGGAAAGCTGCCCGCATTGTAGATCACGTAATCCGGATCGCCAAAATCGTCCAACTCTTCATTGGTCGGCCGAATGAGCATGTTGTGCATGAAGAGCGCATGGTAAGCGCTCAAGCAAATCACCCGCACCTTGATGCGATACTTGGGATCCCAGCCGGCAAAGCCGTCGCACACATAGGCGCGTTCGCGGGTATTGAAGAAATCTCTCGCGCGCTGGCGATTGATGTGAAAAGATTGTTCGCTCATCGGAATATTCACATCGCCCCACCAGATGTCCTTCTGGCTAGTCACATGTCGAACGATGCGTTTGTCCTTCGGGCTGCGACCGGTCTTCACACCTGAGGAGGTGACGAGCGCTCCGCGCGAGGTGATCTTGGCGTTCTCGAATCGGATCGCCTCTTCGTACAAACGAGCCGGCGACGCGTTGCGCAAGACCTGAGTAACTTTGATTCCGTACGGCGCGAGATCCAATGAGCGAGACATGACGCAAACTTCCCATCAAAGCGAGGCAGCGGGGCAGAAACAGACGATTCGCCCGGGATTATATCCCGTTATTGCAAATTACGGCTAGACCCCGATCCAGGGAAATGCTCGAAAATAGAATACACATGCCGCTGCCGCACCGGCCATCAAGCGATTGTGCGTCTACGCACAGTTCCTGGCTCGCGGAAGCAACACAAGTGCGCGATTGTGGTCCGCCACCTAAGAGCCGAACGTAGACTACGGCGCTTCTTCCGTAGGCGCGAGCCCGGTATCGATCAGCATGTAGCCCGCCCAGAACATGGGATGGGCGGCAGTCACCGGCTGATCTGCTTCAAAGCGTTTCACACGTGGCTCGAGTTCCCAATCGAGAACACTTTCGCGCGCCAGCGCTACGCTTCGCCGCCAGGCGTTGGTCGCAGTCGAGTGAGGTAGCTCCTGCACGAATTCGCGAGTTAAGTTGAAACTCGTACGGCCACCATCGCGCCATCGGCTGATCAGCAAAGTTCGCGAACCGGCCGCCATCATGGCGCACGTGGATAGAAACATATCGCTGCCGGCCGCAGGCGGGGTTTCGCGCTTCAGCGAGTTCTCAGCCGCTGTATGGAAGCCAGGCAGCACAATCTGTTCCGGCGATCCCCAGGGGAGGGTAAGCCAGTTTCGCAATTCTCCCTGCGGCCCGCCACGGTCCGCCGGGAGCGGACTCCAGGCGAACGGCTGTCCCGGTTCCATATGCAAATCGTCCAGAACGATTAGGCGATCGAGCGCGGCGCGCACAAGATTCGAACTGGTCGGCAACGGCGCCGCCAGCACTTCGGCGCGCGGGAGAACCTCCACCATTTTCTCCGCCGCCAATCGAGCCACTTGATCGTCGTCGCGCGGACTCAATCGCCCGGCCAAGATTGCCGTCCGCCTCACACTGCCGGCGGGCCGGGTTCCGGGAACGGCAAGACTCAGCAAGGGGGCATAGCGCACGCGCGCAACGTCGACGAGCATGCGGCGCTGGTCGCGCGGACCGACCGGTAAAATTTCAAAAGGCAAGTACCACAATTCGCGATCGGGAACGACGATCAATTCGTCGATGTTCTCGCCAAGATCGACCTGCGAGTCCTTCATCAGGTAGTCGACAAGTGTGGCGGCCGTTTCTTGCCACAGCGGACTCTGCAACTCTTCAAGCTCGATTTCGCGATTGTCCTCCCACTGACCAATGTCGCGAAGCAATTTCACAATTCCCTTGCGCAGGATCGCAGGCGAACCGATCTTCCAGACGGCATATTGTTCGTTGTTGATCAAGAAGCCGTACATCTGCGTTCCCGCCTGATAAAACACCAAAGCGGCCGCCCCTTTCGGCAAGGCCAACTGAACCTCTTTGGTCTTCGAGGCGGGTGGAAATACCAGGTCGGCCGGCATGCGCTGCAGAGCGATTCCGTTGAGCAGCATTTCTTGCGAACGACTGGCGGCGGCCAACTCATCGTACAACGCGCTCAGTTCGTTCTTCGCCGCAGCATCCTGCGGCGTCAGACGCAGCGTTCGAATCTTGTTGCGAGCGTTGGCGGCGGCCTGTGAGAGCTGATCATACTCGGGGAATTTGACGAGCAGATCTTGTCGCTGAAGCAGGGCCGTTTGCGGCAGCCACGGCTGCGGTGCTTCGAGCACCCAACGCAGCGCCAACAGGCGGCCGCCAAGCGGCAGCGTGGTCAGGAATCGATGACGGCGGGCGAGATCCGCGATGTGGATGGCGTTTTCAGGTTCTTTCCTGTCGAGCGAAGCTTCGAACCAGAGATCGAAGATTGGACCGTGCGGCACGAGCAGCTTGGAGAGCGACTCGCGCGGACGAGTCGACCAATCAGCCGCCGTCGGATCGTGTAATAGCTCAGCGAAAACGTCGACCGCCACGCGCGAAGAGACCGTGCCGCCGCGATAGAGCTGTCCGGCCAAATTGATTTGGTAAAGCCACAGCGACCGCTCACGTTGAAATTCGAGAAGCGCCCGGAGCGGTTCTTCGGCCGCCTGCGGCTGCCGGCGCTGATAGGCCGCCAACGCCGCTAGATAATTCAACTCGGCTCCCAGCGTGCCATTGGCCAGATCGCGTCGGCCGATCAGGCTGCGCGCTTCCGAAAGCGCGGCGATCGACTCGTTGGTCTTGCCGCTTTCCAAGAGTGTTTGCGCCAACATCGCACTCAGGCGTATCTGCAGGTGGCGCAGTTTCTTCGATCGCGCAAAACGGGGGCCATCGGCCAGCGGTGGAAAGAGCCCGCGCTGATTGGCGATCAAATGGACCCTGCCTCCGAGCATCAGCGCTTCTTCCAACACGCCAGGATCTTCGAAGTAGACGGCCGAATACGATGCTTCGGCGAACAATTTGGCGGCAGCCGGCAGATCGCCAGCTTCCATCGACAATCGCCCCAATTCGAGCAGCGCAACACAAGTGAGGGGATGATCGAATTCGCCGGCCACGACGATCGAACGCTGCAAATGCTGCATAGCGCGCGGAATCTGATTGTCGCTGGCAAAGGCGAGACCAAGCTGCAAGTCGATCCAAGATTCCGACCAATGGTTCGGAGGTCCGGGGCGCGCCGAGAGCTTGGTGACCAATTCTTTGGTCAACGGGTCATGGATGCAGAGCGGCCCCATGATTTCGCGGCGCCGACGCAAAGCGAGCGCCGTGCAGCGGACAATCTCGTGCACGTTGATCGGATACAGGATCGCCCGCTGCAGCACGCCACCTTGCCGCACGACATTCTCATTGTCGATCTGGCCCTGGCCGATCGACATGGTGTCGGGCACGCGACCAAGCCGAAATTTTCGCTGACTCGCACCCCAGGGGATTTTGGCGCTGGCGCGTCCCAGGTCGGGCGCCAGAGTGCGAGGGAACTGCACGCGAATCATCCAGTCGGAAAACGAGGCATAAAGCCGCAATGCGGCCGTGTAGCTTTCCAACGCGTTGCCGTATTCGCCAATCTGGTAATAGCACTCGCCAATCATCGAGTAATAACAGATCGAATCGATCCAGCGGCTTTGCGTCGTTTTAATCGCACCGCGACTTTCGTCCTGAAATCCGCGCAGCGCGTCGCCATACTCACCGGAGTACAATTCGTTCTTGGCGTAGTAGTAGGAGAGCGGCGGAACCGATTTACTACCGACATCGATTTGGGCCAGCGCGAACCCAGAGAAGGCCATTTGGGCCAACACCGTCGCAACGACACGTTCGGTTCGCAAACCTCGTCGTCGAGCGTTGCTAGCACGGATATCGGTCATCGCGGCCTCGATTTCAGGGCAAAATGACATAACTCTCCACATCGTCCAGCTTAACTGTTCGCGATGGATGGCAAAAGCTATTCAACATCGCGGCTGAAGCAGGAATTGAGCGAAAGTTTGCCGACTACGCGGACGATAACGATTATACGCGTCTTACGTTAATTTGCGGCCCGTGGCGCACGTGCAGTTGGCCCAATCAGGTGATGAAAAAGGATCTAGCCATGACCAACTCGGACACTTCCTCCCGCCGACGGGGCATTTCGTTACTTGCGGGAATGCTGCTCCTTTGCGGAGCAACCGGGTGCCAGATCGATGTTGGCGGACAGGTGCTGCCCAGCCCGTATTACCTGGACGACGACGTTCAGTACTACGCGCCGGGAACCGAATTCAAACTGCAACAGGAAGCGACGCGGCTCAAAGAAACCTCGCAAGACGAGGTGGGCGACGAGTTCTAGTGCGCATTGAACGAAAGCGCCGCGTCGTTTCGTCGGAAATAACTCGGGAAAACGTCGCCGGAAAAGCTACAGTTATGTTCGAATCGAACTAGCCGACCTGCTCCGCTAGCGAGTACGAACGATCGCGTGCGCCGCGCATCAACAACTGAGATTGCCAGCCGCGTTTCACCTGCGCGATCTCAAGCCGCGGCGACTCATCGCGTTCGATCGCGCCTAGGAAGCCAGGCGCTGTAGCCTGGGGAAATACCATCGCTTGCTCGCCGCGTCGCAAGCTATCTTCTACGATCAGCGCCCAAAGCCGCCTCTCTCGTTCGTCGTTGCGCTGCGGGTTATCGCCGGCAACGCTGCTGGCAAGGTAGTGCAAGACTCCCCCGCCGTGGATGTTGGCTGCGAGGGCAACGGGACGATCGCACTCGGTCAGCAGGCCGATGTCGAGCGCGCCGCGCGACGCTGCGACGTTGATCAGCGACTCAAACCATTTCTGGCGAGCTTCGCACTCAATCGCTCGATGCGCGGCCGATTCGCCCGGGCTGTGAAGGATCTGGCGGCACGCGTCGAGACAGCCTGGGGCAACCATCCCGGCCCCTTCGCTTGCGCTGGCCGGGCGAAAGCGAGTGAAGCGAGTTTCACCGTCATTTCCCACGCCAAACGATTGCGTGTGTTTTGCCAGGTCGGCCAATTCGACGCGGCGCGGCCCGGGATGCTGTTGGATCGAGGCGGTCAGGCGAGCCAATCGGAGCGAATTGCTGGCCAGTCGACGCAGCGGTCGCACAGTTCCATATTCGCGGAGTTGCAGCAGATGCCAAGGGTTCGGGCACGTCGCGAGGTAACGCACGGCAGTCATCATCGTGGCGGTCGGATTCGGTCCGACAGGTCCGCAGTCGGTCATGCAGGAGTCGACGGGATAGCCCAACGTACACAGCCGACCGAAAACCGTACGTCGCACGATTTGCACGAGCGGCAAGATGCCCACCAGGTCGGCGCCCACAGAAACTAGCAGCACACGCGGTTGGGCGGATGTGCGATGCCTTCGCAGCCACCAGCGCATCCAGTCCCAGCTTCGATAGAACGAAGAATCTTCGGCCTGCGCCTCCAGAAGATTCCAAGCAAGTCGATAACTATCGAGTTGCTCGGCTCGGCGGATTTCCAACACGTGTGACATAGCGCCCGTGATAAGCCGTGTGACGAACTTCGCTGGCGGACGAACGGAAATGTCCGCCAGCGTCTTCTCGACTGAAATTGTAGCAAATCCGAGGCCACCCGGTTTGGCCGCGACAGAAGCCGTGTCGATTCGGCAAGAAACACGTCGGCGTGGCCCTGTCGGGGTCAGGCGCGCCGGAACGACGCGTTGCGGAATTGCAACATGCGGCTATTCCGGGTCGGAAAAAAACCGCTGATCGAGTCGTTCGGCGCCGTAGGAGGCATAGTACTTGACCAGCTCGACGCGCAGCTCTCGGGGCGACAGTTGGCCAGCGCGCCAACGATCGTACAGGGCGTTGTGACGACTGCGATAGGCGAGAATGGCCGCGATGGCCTCGTCTTCGTATCCTGTCGAACGCAGAGTCGCTTCGTCGCCGGCCCGTATCGCCATGCGCGCTCCGGTAAATCCATCGCGGGCGTCGAAGGCGATCTGGTCGAGGGTCTCTACCACTGCGGCCGCCTTGGCCGCGGCAACCAAGTCGATGTCCGTGCTGACTTTGGCCGCGCTGGCCATGGCGCGCGCCAAGAGCGGATTCTGCTGCGCTGCCTCGGCCAAAGCCAATCGCACCGACTGGTAAAGATCGGGTGAAGGATTGAGGCGCCGATCCTTGAGTTGCTGGGCAAAGTGATCGTAGACCACTTCTTGAATTTCCCGCGTGGGATCGTACATCGAATGACGAGTCCCGACGATCTGCATTTTCGGCGCAAATAGCGCACCGGTCGGCGAGACGAAATTCTCGCCGAACGACAAACCCAGCCGGGCCAGGTTGGTTACCGTATTGCCGCCCGCGGGATGCTCTGGCAACGGGAAAAAGTCGGCCCTGGGCGCAGAGCTTTGCATCGCACAGAGCAGGAGCAGTCCCGCGCAATAGGTATGAATCTTTTTGCCGGCGAGCGGCTGCCCGCGCAACGATTCAATACGGTCGGTGCGAAAGTTCAAATCGAACTGGGTGGGATTGCCAATCATCGACCGCGCCGCCGCGGCCATGGCGGCCGCCACCTGGGGATCTTCGTGTCGCAACACGATAAAATGCAGCGTGCGTTGAACAAACGTGTCGTAGTTCGTCGTTTGCATGGTTGTGCCGCGTTCCGGCAAATCCACGAGTACGAACCGGCGAATGCCGTCGTCGCCACGATAATCGGTCACGATGCCCACGTGCGTGAACAAACCCGGTGAGAGATCGGTAAACAGGTTGTACGGCGAGGGATTGCGCATCAGAAACCAATCACCTGGCCTTACATCGCTGGCGCCCCAGCGATACGAAGGGCCCGCTTCGCCGAGCCGCATGCATGTTTCGAGCCAAGCGTAGAGGTTTGCGCGGCGCTGCCTCGATTCGCGACTAAGCCGCAGCAGAGGCAAATTTTGCAAGCGATCGTACAACTCGTCGGCCAGCACGGTGGGCTCGGGCAACGTAGGGTCCTGACCGGGCAGCGGTTCCTGCGGCATGCCGAGATATCGTATGGTCTCCGCGGCCTGCACGACCAATTCGGGCGGCGTCGCCTCATCGAACACGAAATCGGCAACGTGCGGCAATAGTTCCGTATCGCCGGTGCTGGCGATCATGCGCAACAGACTCGCCGCATCGCTCGCGCCGAGCGGCGAACCGGCGCCCGATTGGCGGCTTGGCGGAATCAAGAAGCGATTCGTCAGCACCACGGCGCCGATCGAACTCTTGCGCGCCGCCAGTCCGCTCAGTAAAGCGCGAATCGAAGCGGGGTTCTGTTCGCGCTGCGAAACCGTGGCATGTAGCGAGTCGAAAAGCTGATAGCGCAAACGACCGGAGAGATCGATCAGGCGACTGCAAATGCTCAAAAACGCGCTGGCCCGTTCCACGCGCCGTGGATCGGCGGCGAGCGTGGCAAACTCTGTTCGCCGCGCCAGTGTCGCACGCAACAGCCGATCGACCTGGTGCTTGGCATCCACGAGTTCCAGCACTTGGGCGACCGGGTCGGTTGGTTCGGGCGACACAATCAATTGACCGCATTGAGCGGCGGCGGTCTGAACGTCGCGGGCGGCTGCGTCGGCAGCCGAGGCGCTGTCGCGGGAATACTCGTTGACGTCGGTGGGAATCTTGGCGTTCAACTCGGTCAACGCCCGAGTCAAAGCGTCGTTGGCCCAGGCTTCCGCGGGCGCGCCAATTCCCAGCCAAAGCAACACGATCAAAGCGACTGGGCCGGAGCGTTTCATAAGCGGCTGGCGAGGCGAGCGTTGCAGGATGCTAAGGGGGCGGCACGGATTGCCGTAACATCCATCTAGTAAACGCAGCCGCCGGCGCAGATGCAAATTTCGCGGACGGAATTCGCCGCCTCGGCCCGGCAACTCGCTAGGTAAAGCTGGAAAGCGCGAGAATCACCAGCAAAATCGCCAGCATGAAGCCGCCAATCCAACCACCAAAGCGCAGCGCGTGCGCCAGGATCGGTTCCATGCGTTCGTGCCGAGTCGCCGCGTAGACCAGGCTCACGGTCACGATCAGCGGCAATGCGTACCAGAGCTGGCTGATTTCGCCAAGTAGCACCAACGAACCGATCATCATTCTTACCTGACTACATGCATGACAGACTAGGAAGGTCGTTTATGCTTGCCGGAATCGTCGTCTTCCTCTTCCGGCTTGCCGGCCGCCGGAACAATGATCATCGGCCCTCCCCAAGCGTCGTAGATGGCCAACACGTTCAGCAAGCCGGCGATCATCGTATACACAGTTCCCAGATCAAAGTACTTGTGCAGTCGCTCGCGCCATAAGTGCGGTTCGCTGGGCACACCATGTCGGCGATAACGCGAATAACCAGGGCGATCGGGAATTTGTTCTTCATACTCCGGGTCGACCGATCCGCGCGGGATCACTTGCCCGGGCAAGCGGGGCGGCGCCATGAAGCCATTGAGATACGGTGCTTTGGGATAATACGGATCGCGCATGCGGTTGGCTTGCACGATGGCCGGCAAGGCCGCTAACCCCACGCCCACTTGGCACAAATAGGGCAAGCGCCGGTCCTGAGGCCGCATCGACGCATAAACGACTTTGCCGCCACCCAGATACAGGCCGAAAAAGAATGTGCCCAGAATGCACGTCATGAAGAGCAGGCCCTTGCCAGTGCGACGTTGATAAATATGCCCGGCGCCCGGCACGAGCCAAGCCAGAAACGCGGCCAGTCGCGGATCGCGCAAATCGATCGCCGCCAACTCATTTAGCTCGTCTTGAATTTCTTCTTCGCTCGACCGACCAGACACGCTCGCATCTCCATGCCCCGCAAAATGGAAAGGGGCCCATAAAATTGGACAAGCCCTGCATTCTATCGCCGAGTGTCAACGAGCGACAGGTCAGCGAAAGCACGCGGACGCCCCCATGACGCGACGCCCTCGGTGGATTTGGCAATAGAAAGTTCGATCCATCGGCCCGGTTCTTGGATAAACGCGGCCGATTTCTCCGCAAAACGGCCAATCGAGACCAGCGAAACGGCGCGGTCGGGAAATACCGTGTGAACCGGTTTTTTGCGGCGCGATTTACACAAGTCGCTATTTGCAAACGGTTTGCGGCGACTCGATTGGCGAGCTAGGTTTGTCATGGTGGATGAATCTCGATTCGCCTTCCCTACTCGACATCCTCTATGCGCTGACGCCGCCATGATTCGACGACTTCCGACCTTGGTTGCGATGGGCCTGCTGATCGGCCTTTCAGCTCCGGCCGTGCAGGCCGTCGATTGGCAGTACATGAGTGCACAGCAACTTGCGGGGTGGGCGTCGCAGGCGGAATTGCCGTGGAAAGACCTGGGAGACACGCCGAACCAATCGATGCTACGTCATCTGCTGATTGCCGGACAGGCGGGCCCTTGGCGCAGCCCAACTCCGAGCGAGGCGGCGTTTTACCGCTTGCACAGCAAGATCGTGGCGGCAGGCGTAGTCGATCGATCGCCAAGCGATTGCGGCGACAAGGGCGATTTCGCGCGCGCACGGCGGGTTCTCATCTGGCTCCACGAAGACGGGACGCTGGACCAGTTTGACGTGCTGGCGAGCGGACTGCAACGAACGCTGCTCGAGGGGCGTTTCAATTGCCTCAGCAGCTCCCTGTTACTCCAATTGCTCTGCCGTGAATTCGGGATCGAAACGCGGCTGGCTCAGTTGGGCGACCATGTCGCGGTTGCGGTCAATTGCGGCGATCGCTGGCAAGTGCTCGAATCGACACATACCCGCGGGGTGACATCGGTCGGAGAACCGTCGCTGCCGTCCGCGTTTCCCCAATCGCTACGGCTGCTCAACGACCAACAGACGCTGGCGCTCGTGTTTTACAATCAAGGTGCTCACGCGCTGGCGGCGAAAAGAGACATCGACGCGTTATCGTTTTCGCAGGCCGCTATCGAACTCGACCCCGAGAACAAGGCGGCGGAGATCAACAGAAACGTTGCCCTACTCAGAGTTTTTGTTCCGCTTGTCGAGCAAATCAACCGCGAGACCACGTCGGTTAATTGACTTTCGCCGAATCGTGACCTACGTTTTCAATGCGTGCCGTGCCTTCGCTCTTGGCGCGCCCTTTTCTGGTTCGTTCGAACTCTTCGCGAGAATCGCTATGATTTGTCCCGTCGTTTCGTCGCGCGAGCTCCATGATGCGGAACCCACGCCCTTGGCGGAATCGCAGTTGCACGGATTGTTGCGAACGCTCTACCGACGACAAAGTCGTATCGAACGTCGCAACGACAATCGCTTTCCCTTTCCGGCCCTCGTCGAGTTGACGCCCGTCGACGGCAAGAGTCTGGCGCCGGTGGGCGAAACCCTGGTCGTTGTGGGCAAGGACCTGTCGGAGCATGGATTCGGCTTTTTTCATGCGACACCGTTGCCGTTTCGTCACGCCATTGTCGCGATCGATACCGAGCAAAACGAGCCGTTGCGAATTCTTATCGATCTCAGTTGGTGCCGTTTTACGCGTCGGGGATGGTACGAAAACGGCGGCCGGTTTCTCCGCGTTATATCCTTGCAAACTCAAGCCGCGTGAAGCAGGCGGCACGAAGTCGACCGCGCAAGCATATCCCAGGGGCGATCGAATCAGGGCCAATCAATAGAGCGCCGAGGAGAGACGGCGGCGATACGTCGTAGTTAGCGGCGAATCCTCGGGGAGCAAACGAAAGATCTCGACCATTCGCTCTTTCGCCTTCTCGCCCACGCCGTGTCGATCCTGTTCGACGATGGCCAGGCAAAGGTCGAGTGACTCTTCGAATTGCTCTCGGCCGGCCAAGGCTGCGGCCAAGCGAAGCTGCGCGGAGTAGTCGCCAGGGTTCTCCGCCACGGCGGCGCGGCAGGCCTCGATATCACCGGCCTGCTCGCTTTGCTGTTGGAGCTGTAGCGCCGCTTTCACTTTCTCCGCCTCGGGTTCGAGAAAACCGCGCTGCTCCAAGGCTTCGACAATACGAGCGGCCGCCACCAGATCGCCCAGCCCGACAAAGAGGCGCGCGCGGCCGATCTGCGCCGCGGGCAACTCGGGGGCGAGCGCGGCCGCCTGCGCGAACTTTTCGAGCGCCGCCCGAGGATTGCTCGCCTCTAATTGGGCCGCTTCCTGCGCCAACAATTCGGCCGGCGTGGGTAAGAGGCGATCCAGCCAACTGCGGATTTGTTCTTCGCCCAGCAGGCCCACGAAAAAGTCGACTACCTGACCATCGCGCACGCCGTAAACGGCCGGGATGGATTGCACTTGAAATTGCGCGGCGGCCTGCGGAACTTTTTCCGTTTCCGCTTTCGCCAGCACGAAACGGCCGGCGTATTCGTCGGCCAAGCGCTCGAGTAGCGGACCCAGCATGCGGCATGGCTGGCACCAGGTGGCCCAAAAGTCGACGACAACCGGTGTCGACTTGCTGCGCTCGAAGACTTCGTTTTGGAAACTCGCCTCGGTTACTTCGATAACCCAGTTCGAGTCGTTGGCTGCGTCTGTCATGGCGACTGAGCGGCTGGAGGGCGTGGATGGTCGATTCATCGTCACGATAAGCCGGCGCGCCGTCGTTGACAAGGCGCACAAAAAAAGGCTCCGCGACAGAGCCTCGAATGGAACCGGAAGAATCTACCCCGCGAGCCTCGCAAGCTCGCCGACTCGCTGGTTACCCTCTCGCAGGATGCGCTGCCCTGGCCGCGGTTCACTGGGAGGCAGCGCCACGTACGCGCGAAAGTCGGTCGGGTGCGAGGCTCCCGCTTCGACAAGTTCTGGCAAATCGATCATGCCTCCTTTCAAAAGCCATGATGTTTCGACCAGCCGGGCGATCACCCCGGCCGGGCCTCCGGTGCCCATACCGGATATCTTCCTTCCACCCTTACTACGCAGCGGAATAAAAGAAAGTTCGCCTTTCTTGAAAAAAATCGCCGCACGAACCACACCCGAGCTGCGTAGAATTCCATGGACAGGTACAGCAAGAGTCGCCTGTGTCCGGAAAGGAGTGAATCATGGTTGCCTTGCCCAAGGTTTCGTACTCCAAGCCGGTGCTGCCTCCGGCGAAGCAACCGCGTAGCGAAGAGCAATTGCGGCGAGATCGCTGGGCTCTGATCATCGTGACCGCGCTGGTTGCACTGCTGGTATTGCTGGTCACTTTGTTTGGTGGCGATGCTCCGCCAACCACGTTGGACAACTATCCGCCGTGGATGCTCTACTAACGCGGCTGATGACCCTGAACAGCGTGAGAGCGCGCGAAAGAGCGTCGAGCAATTCGCGCCCGCAAGTCGCCGAGATCTCTGGATCGATTCGCGACTTGAACGCTCGGATTGTAAACCGGCCGCGACCTTCGCCACGGCGCATCCGCGCTGTGGCGAAACTGCAAAACGCGCGGCCGCTGGGCGAATTCGCTCGCGCTTTCCCGGCGCCGGTTCGCGAGACGACGCTGGCAGGGCGGTAAACCCGCAGTTTTCGCGACGAATCGAACGGCAAGGAGATGCATCGTTGGCATGAGCTTTGCACCGCAATCGTTTGCCAATCGCGAAGCGTGCCGACCACAACGACGCGACAGGGCGGAAAGGAGTAGGATCATGTTTACGCTACCTCAAACGCATACGATTTCTCAGGAGGTCCGTTGGCTACTAGCTGCGATCCTCGCCGGAATTTTGGCGATTACGCTGTTCGGACGCGCTGCGGGCGCAGCACCACCAACGCCGGAGCCGGCCGATCAGCCGCGGTTCGTCGTTGTCGTTAGCCCCTGGCACGGCATGTTCCAGGCGGGCGAGTTCCCCGGCGATCGGCCCTACGTTAAAGTGGGCGATCACGTCGGACCGAACACGATCGTCGGTCATGTGCAAGCCATGGTTTGCCAAGGTGATCCAGGTTTTATCGTTCTGGCCGGAGCGAGTGGAACGATCGCCAGCATCGATGTGGAAGACGGCGATCAAGTCATCTTGGGTCAACCCTTGATGACCATTCGGCTCGACGAAGAAGTGCAAACCGCACGATCGTCGGCGAGCTTCTGACAACATGCCGTTGGCCATGACAATCGGCCAAGCGCCAAGGTGAAGGACCATGGATGCTTCGTTCACGCACATCCTGCTGCCGCTCGATTTTTCCCAGCAGAACCAGCAGGCCATCGACCACGCGATCCGGGTCGCCGAACCCACGGCGGCCAGGATCACGCTGCTGCATGTGATCGAAACGGTGGATTGCGCGGAAACCAACGAACTGCGCGATTTCTATAACGGTCTCGAAACGCAGGCCGAGACTCGCTTGGCAGAGTTTCGCACGCGGTTTCCCGAGGATCGCCTCGACGTGCAATCGCAAATCGTATTCGGAAGGCGCGGCCCGGAAATCGTTCGCTTCGTCGCCGATCACCATGTCGACCTGATCATTCTTGGCGCCGGCGACCCAGCGTCGCAGCAACCGGCCGCGCGGCTTGGAACACTCAGCTACCAGGTGGCGCTGATGTGCAACTGTTCGGTGCTGCTCGTGAAATAGCCTTGGAATAGCCTTGGGGTTCGATCCCATCGGCGGCCCGCGCTCGCCGCGCAGCAAGCCCTGCGGCCGGGCTGCCAAGACTGGAATCCGCTCTGGGCAGTTGTTACCCTGGTGCTGTGGCGCGATCCTTTGCGTTGTGCCGCTGATTGTACACCCGCCGCCTCGACTCCCGCCTTGGAAGGACAATTGCTGTGCAAGTTTCTCGCCGTCAATGGGTGGCTGCTGTAGCCGCGGCTACGGCCGGTAGCGTCGCCGGCCGGGCGCGCGGTGAAGGTGAAGAAGACGCCGCCGCTTCGCCGACAACCGAGGCCTCCTCGGGAGCGCGCCGGGGCAACCCGATCGCCGTTTCGACCTATTCGTTCTGGCGCTACCGCGCCGGCGAACGTTTGGGCATCGACAAGTGCATTGCGCTGGCCGCCGACATGGGTTTCGATGCGGTCGAAATCCTCGAAATCCAAATGCCGCAGCGCGACAACGGCTATTTGCAGCAGCTCAAACGCCAGGCCTTTTTGGCCGGCATGAACCTGTGCGGCCTTTCCACGCATCAAGATTTTGTCGACCCCAGCGCCGACGAGCGCCAGGCGAATGTCGAGAAGACCATCGCCAGCATTCAGCTCGCCGCCGCGCTGGGAATTCCCACGATGCGCGTCAACACGGGGCGCTGGAACACGTCGGCCGATTTCAACGCCCTGATGAAAAACCGCGGCATCGAACCGCCCCTCGAAGGCTATACCGACGAAGACGCTTTTCCCTGGGTCATCGCCGCGCTGGAAAAGTGTTTGCCGCATGCCGAAAAAGAAGGCGTGGTCCTCGGACTCGAAAATCATTGGGGCCTGGGTCTGACACCCGAAGGCGTGTTGCGCATTGTCGACGCCATCGATTCGCCATGGCTGGGTGTCACGATGGACACGGGCAATTTCCTCGAACAGCCTTATCCCAAGCTCGAAAAGATCGCGCCGCGCACCGTGTTCGTGCAAGCCAAAACGTATTTCGGCGGCGGCACCTGGTACACGCTCGATTTGGATTACACACAGATCGCCGCCATCCTTCGTAAGCAGAACTACCGCGGTTACATTTCGCTGGAGTTCGAAGGCCAGCAAGACGCCGCAACGGCGATTCCCCAAAGCCTGGCGCTGCTGCGCGAAGCCTTCGTTTATTGATCGATTACGAATCCGACACCTGCCTGTCTCCCTTGCCACTTCAGGAACACAACCGATGACCCACTCGCACCGAACGGCATCTTGTCGTCTTTCCATGCCGTTTGCCGTTTGCCGGTTGGCATGTGCCTGCGCGGCGCTGCTTGCCGCCGGTCCGGCCATTGCCGCCGAAGCCGACGACCCCAGCGCGATCACCGCGTTGAACAAGCTCGCGACTTCGCTCAAGCACGACGACGATGGTTTTGTCATTGAAGTGAATTTTCGCGGCGCCCAGATCGACGATGCGGCGCTCGCGCATCTGGCGGGACTCGCCCGTATTAAGTCGGTCCTGCTCAACGATACGGCCATCAGCGACGACGGCCTGAAAACGATCGGCCAACTGACCACGCTCGCCAACCTCGATCTGCGCGGATGCAAAGTTTCGAACGACGGCATGGCCCATCTCGTCGGCCTCGATAAACTTCGGGCCCTGCGACTCTCGGGCCAGAGTGGCGCGACCACGGTCGACGACGACGGCATGCAATCCATTGGCAAATTGACGGCCCTCGTCGCTCTGCCCCTCGACTTTCTCTGGGTCAGCGAGGAAGGGTTGGCCAAGCTCGATGGATTGAAGAACCTCGAAGAAATTTATCTCGCCCGCACCCTCGTTGGCGACGACGCCATGAAAGAGTTGCAACGCTTTCCCAAACTCAAGCGATTGCGGATCTCGCAAACGTCGGTCACCGGCGCAGGCCTCGAGCATCTTGCGCCGATTAAGACGCTGGTCGATCTCGACTTAAGCGAAAACAGCCAATTAGACGACGCCGGTCTCGCGCCTCTGGCCGACATGAAACAACTGACCAAACTCAATCTGTGGCGCGTGGCCATGACCGACGAAGGCGCCGCACACCTGGCCGGCCTGACCCGCCTCGAATGGCTCAATCTCGACAACACGCAACTTACCGACGCAGGCCTGCCGTACCTGGCCGGCATGGCCAAGTTGAGCTTCCTGCATCTCGGTTCGACGTCCGTCTCCGACGATGGGCTGCCA
>JAGQOS010000449.1 GCA_020427265.1 Planctomycetales bacterium | reverse complement strand
CTTTCCAGGCCTGGACCGGCTCGTCGGCTAGCCAACGCACGACGTCGTCGGCCAGTTCCTGGGCCGATGCGTAGCGGCGTTCCGGGGCTTTGTCCATCGCTTTCAGGCAGATGGCTTCGAGCGCTCGCGGCGTGCGGGGGCGAACCGTACGCGGCGCGGGGAAGGCGCCGCGCCGCACTTGATCGAGAATCTCGTGCGAGTTGCCCGAGAAAGGCGCCTTGCCGACCAGGACTTGGTACAGCGTCGCGCCAAGGCCGTACACGTCGCTCCAGCGACCGATGCGCGACAGATCGCCTTCGGCCTGTTCCGGGCTCATGTAAGCTGGCGATCCTTTGACCGCGCCTTGGATCGTTTCCTCGTTCTTCCCTTCCGCTTCGGCCAGCGCCGGCAGCGTGTCGGCGGAATCTTCGTCGTCTGCGCCTAACGACTTGGCCAGCCCCCAATCGACCAACAGGGTCTCGCCGAATTTTCCCAGCATGATGTTTTGCGGTTTGATGTCGCGATGCACGATTCCCTGGCTGTGCGCGTAGGCCACGGTCTGGCAGACGGCAAGAAACTGGCGGAGCAACTGCTGCATGGCCACACGTTGTGTGCGATTGCCTGCCGCCGCGTACGCCCGATTGTATTCGTCGATTGCTGCCGCCAGCGTTTCGCCGCGAATGAATCGCATGGCGTAAACGGGATGGCCCGCCGAATCGTGACCCAGGCCGTAAATCGGTACGACCCCAGGGTGCTCGAGCCGGCCCGTCAGCCGAGCTTCCTGCTCGAAGCGATGGTGATTCGTCGCCAACCGGGCTTGCTGCGGCTGCATCCGCTTGAGCGCGACCACGCGGCCTAGTTCGGTGTCGAGCGCAAGAAAGACTTCGCCCAGTCCGCCTTTAGCGTGAAACCGATCGGGGCGGAATCTGCCGGCGGGAAGCGGCTCGCCGTCGTCGACCTGCCACGACTCGTCGGCGGGCTCAGCGGCCTGCGCGGAATCGACGGGTGTAATGTCGAGCGCTCGGTTGACGGCCTTCAACCGCTCGATACGGCGATCCAACTCGGAAACTAATTCGGGGCAGTCGTGGCACAGATCCTCGGCCTTCACGCCTTCGCCGCGCGCTTCGCGTTCTTCAAACTTATCGAGCAGGCTTTCCAGCCGATCGTCCTGCCAATCCATCGCACTTCTCCCTGAGTTTCGTCCACATCCACAACCCTGCGACTTGCAGCCCTCGAACGGGGCGAACGAATCTCTCACCCCCATGATACCAAACTAAGCGAGCCCATAGGCCCGTTGGGGGCACCACAATTTTCCTTCGCCCTGGATTTTCGGCGGCGACGCTTTTCGAAACGGATCTTGCACAAATCGGCAAGCCCCCGGGACACGGACCGCTATGAACAAATCACAAGCGATGGGGTGCGTTGCATCGCGGGACGCTGGTCGAAAGCGTGTCGCCGGCATGGATGCCGGCATGGTTGGCGTCCGCGCCAATTGACGGTTAACGGTCGGCTGGCGCAATTCTAACAGCGCTGGCCTGGATCCAGCCGATCGGTTCTTCGTCGGGCCGCGAGACCCAATACCATTCACCCTTGGTCTTATGAACCGTCAGCGGTTGACCGCGACGAACCTGGGCCATAATCTGCGTGCCTTGCTTCACCGGAGCGCTGCCAGCAGCGACGATAACCGAGAACTTGGCTGGCTCAGGACGTTGCTGCGGGTCACTCGCTTCGACCACTTGCCAGTTACCCGTAAGCGTGAACGCGGCCCAGTAAAAGGGATGCGCCGCCGATTTGTCTTGGCGAAGCTTCTCGATCTTGGCCAGTTGGGCTTCGCGCAGCGCGGCGGCCTTGTCCTTGCCTTCGGCGAGATGCAGGAAAAACGAATCCATCAACTCGGCTGTCGCCAGGTCAGGTACTTGCCACAGCGTGCTGAGTACACTTCGCGCGCCAGCCAATTGAAACGCCTGCCGCAAACCGGCTACGCCGTTGCCCAGTTGCGCTTCACCGACACCGGTTTCGCACGCGCTCAAGACGACCAATTCGGTGCCCTCCAGATCGAGACCGAGAATTTCCATTCCGGTCAGGATGCCGTCTTCGTCGTCCGGCGATTTGCCCGGTTGGTTGGCGCCGGCGAATACGAGGCCGCAGCGGAGCATCGGATTAACGAACATTGGCTGCGACGTCTCGATCACCTTGTCGCGCTCGAACAGTTGCTTTTCGGCGCCTTGGAAGAAGCCGTGTGTGGCGAACACAGCGATCCGCGGTCGCCAGAGATCCTTGACCACACCTTCGAGCGCTTCGCTGCGCACGAGCAGTTGCGGGTCTTCGCCGGTCATTCGACTAAGGCTTGGCAGAATCCAATCCAACTCGCGTGACGTGCCCTGTAGCCGGTTCCAGCGCAACGGGCCTTCGGCCGCCGCGCGACGGGCGACCAACAGCGGCGCTTCGCCCTCGGCCTGCAACTGTTTCGTCACGCTGCGCGCCGTTTCCGGATCGAGATCGAAATCGGGATCCGCTACGACGAGGGCCGGATTGCCGGAAACGCGACCGCCTTGTTTTCGCGCGAGATCGCGTCCGCTGAGCACGAAACTGATCGGAGCGCGTTCGATCAAGAATTTCGATTCGCCGTCGGGCAGCGCTGCCCAGGGGACAAGCCACAGATCTTGATCCGGGCTCAGGATGAGATGATTCGCCTTGGCGATGGCTCCATGTAAAGGCTCAACAACTAATTGAGATAGCTGCTTCGCCGCGGCGAAATAGACTTGCTCCGCCTTTGCGTCACCCTGCTCGGCGACCGCCTTGACATCGTGTGCGGCGACTCTCGTGCGACGCACGGCCTGCTCGATCGGCGCCGCTTTCCCCAAGTTGATCAACCGGACCTCGCCTTCGCCGGCGGCCGGCACGACGACGGCCAGATACACCCAGTCGTCGAACGAAACTTTTGCGGCAGGACTTTCAGGTATAATGAGCGTCTTCATGAAGTCGACGAACACTGTCTGGCTGGGAATCGATTTGCGCAGGTCGGCCAGGTCGTACCAAGGACGCGCACCGCGCTGGACGACGTCGGCGCGCCCCAATGAAGTCGCCAGGGTCGCTTCCTTCGCGACGAGTTCGTTCATCGTCGCCGTTTGAGCGTTACTCAATTCGGGCAATCGGCTCAGTTGAGCGATCTGCCTTCGCACATCCAGCAACTGTTCGGCCAGGTGCGCGGTATGCGGGTCGCGAGCGCTGCGGGCGATTCGCGCTTGTTGCGCCAGCGACTCGGCTAGTGTGCCCTTGCCGTTGAGCGTCCACTCGGCGGCCTGGTCCGATGCGGCAACCCCCGCTTGATTCATGCGCCATGCCGCGCTGATGGCCTGAATCAGGTTCTTCCCCGACGTGCCCGACCAGAACGATACTTGATCGGATTCGGGCAACGTGGGCAACACACGCGTGGAATAGCTACTCAGCATTCTTTGTTGGCGATCGAGCGTGGCGAGAGCAGCCTTGAAATCGCGTTTCTGCAGATCGATTTTGGCCAGCAAGCTCAGTAGGCGGGCGATGCGCACGTCTTCGTCGCCATAGATTGCGCGACTGAGTTCGAGCGCCCGCTCCGCCGTTTGTCGGGCCTCGTCATATCGCTGCTGTGAATAGCGCAGCCAGGCCAAAGCTGCATGAGCGCCGGCGTAATCTTCGGTGGCTTCCAACTTGTATTCTCGTTGTCTGGCGATCGCTTTCTCGATTAGGGCTTCGGCTTCGTCGAAGCGATCATGGTCGGCATAAAAGTTGGCGAGATTGACCGACACGATGATTGTTTCGCCGCTCATCGTCCCTGCGACGCGATTGCTGAATTCGAGAGCCAGTAGGAAGGTGCGTTCCGCATCTTCATCACGATCCATGCGATCGTAGACGAGCGCCAACGTATTGAGGACGGTGGAATAAAAGAAGGGACGCTTATCGCGAATTGGCGCTAGCATCTCGCTCGCCTGCTCGGCCGCATGCAGCGCCTTGTCGTCTAAGTCGAGGTTGTAATACAGGAAGGCAAGGTTATTGATTGTGTCGGC
>JAGQOS010000448.1 GCA_020427265.1 Planctomycetales bacterium | reverse complement strand
AGGTGTAGTCTCGAATCTCCAGCGCCATGCGGTCGTATTGCGTTTGCGCCAATTCGACGATCGGTTGCAACACATGCTCGGGCAAAGGGGGCGCGGCGCAATGCTCGTCGGCGATTTCCATGGGCGAGGCTATCGGCGCGGCCGGCAATTCCGCACTCACTTGAACGATCGGCTCTTCGGCGCTCGTCGAAGCAGGAAAGTCGAACTGCGGCGCCGTATATAGCGAAAATCCCATTAATAGAATTGCGGCTAAGTAAGCGCGCACGTTGGAACGCTTTCGTTTCGCCATCGGATCACTCCCGTTGCGACGATTCAGTTAGCCAAGCCGGCGCGCCGCGGTCTTCGTCGGGCAACGCGGCGGCGCCGAGAATTATGGATGAGATACGTGAAAAGAACTTTGCAGGATGCGGGACAGTCGCCCTCTTAGTTAATCCTATGGCGCGAACGGTACTGAGGAAAGAAATTGGCGTCAATATCGGTTTCCTGCCGGCTTGTCCTTGGCATTTTTCGCCCTGCAAATGTCTGTAACCGGCGATTGCATGGCGGAATTCGCAAAGAACGCACCCCCGTGGAGGAGTGCTTTTCCTGCAACCGTCGATGCGTTACCGTATTTGTCTGTTGTCCCACTCAACACTCGTATTCGAGTTCGCACTTTCGGCCGGAGAACCTAAAATGTCGCGCCCCGACAGCCGTTGTACCCACAGAACCTTATTGCTTGCCGTCGCTTTCGCGCTAATCTCGTGGGGTTGCAGCCGTACGCCGGCGCGCGTCGAAGCGCCCTCGCTCGATGCCAGCGCGATCGCCTCGGGCGCGATGACCAAGTACGACCAAAACGGCGATGGCCAGGTCGGTGGCGACGAACTCGAGGCGGCGCCCTCGCTCAAGGCCGCCCTGGGCGACCTCGACAAAGATGGCAACGGCAGCGTTTCGGCCGACGAAATCGAACAGCGTGTAAACGCCTGGCTCGAAAGCAAACTCGGCATTACCACCGTGACCTGTTCGGTAACGCTCGACGGTGCTCCGCTGGCCGGCGCACAGATCACGTTTGAGCCGGAACCGTTTCTCGGCGCCGCGGTGAAGCCGGCCACAGGAACGACCGATGCGTCGGGCATGGCGATACTCTCGATTCCTGCGTCCGATTTGCCGAACCCCAACATGAGCGGCGCTCAAGTAGGCCTCTACATCGTGCGCATTTCGAAACAACAGGCCGGCCAGGAATCGATTCCCGCCAAATACAACACGGCCAGCACGCTCGGCGCGGAAGTCGCCATCGACTCGGCCGGCCTACGCGAAGGGTACCCTTTCAAGCTGACGCGCAAATAATACAGTTGCAAGATCTGATAAGTCTCATGTGCGACCTGGACGACCTATTCGCGAGACTTGCCGCATCGCCCTTTCGCAACCGCCAACGACTGGGCAACCGAGAACGACGGTTCTTGGCCGCAAAGGGGATGGAGCGAATTCTCGCCCAAGGACGCGATTTCATCTGCGTGCGTCTAGCGTCGGCAGAGCCTCGAAACGACGGCAAGCAAACGCCCTTCCAAGGGCATCCGATCTTTGTCGCCCAGCATGCCACGGCCACCTGTTGTCGAGGGTGCTTGGCCAAATGGCATCGATTACCGAAGGGAACATCGCTTTCGGAGCCCCAAATCGACTACATCATGTCGATTCTAGAGCGTTGGCTCCTCGCGCAACCGGACTTGCCCATAGCCGATCCTCAACGGCGTCTGCCTTGGGCTTCCGGCGATTAGCCGCCGCGGAAACAAGCGGAATTCGCGGCCCAATTCCAGCTGCCGCCTTCGCCAACGCTACGGTTGACACCCCGGACAACCCGACCTAAAATCGCAGCTTTTGCGTAACTGCTGAATAATTCTTAGCTTGTGACGTTTCGGCACGATGCCGTTGCACGCGTAGGCTTCTGCGATGACATCCCGCCGACACCTTCTCGTTTGGAAAGGAATCTGCCACGGCTGGAAAACGGCAACATCGAGTTTTTGCGGAACCTCTTCTTCAGCAGCACACGACTGCGAGCCGAGTCGTTCCCCTTCTTCAGCGCAGCGCGACGCTACCGAGATGCGGCGTTCATCATTCATCCCACACGATTCAAAAGGTCCATTTTCGATGCGGTTAACACGTTCTTCAGAACTGCGATTACGATTTGCGACTCCTCTCTGTTTGTGCCTTTTCCTGGCAATGTGCTTCACTTTCGCGCACCACGCGCACAGCCAGACGCCAGAATCTAACGACACGGCAGCGGCAAGCGAAGACGACGCCGCGTCGGCAGAGTCGGCCACAGGCGATGCGGAAGATGCGACGAGTTCGGACGAGCCGGCGGAACAGCCAGCAGATGCGGCTGCCGAAGACGATGCGCCGCCCGCCGAAGAGAGCGACGCGACCAGCGCCGAAGAAGCACCCGCCGAAGAAGCCGCCCCGCCGGTTGTCGCCGCCGAAGAGGCCGGTGAAGTCGTCGAAGAAACCCCCGCTGCCGGGGCCGAGGAAAGCGAAGACACGCCGCCCACGGCCGGCGAGATGGAGCCCGCTGCCGCCGGAGCCACTGGCGACGCGGAAGCTGGCGACGCCGATTCGTCGGCAGAGCGGGCGAACCGTAAGGATTCGAAATACATCCTGATCTGGTTTGTCGCGTTCGTCGGCGCGATCATCGCGCTCATTCAAGCGTTCCTGTTCTTCAAATCGATGATGGCTGCCGACGAAGGCAACGAACGCATGGTCGAAATCGCCGGCTATGTGCGCGCCGGCGCCAACGCGTATCTCACGCAACAGTACAAAGTTGTCGCCGTCTTCTTTGTTGTCATCTTTGGACTTCTGGCCTGGATGGCGTTTAGTCTCCACGTACAAAGTCGCTGGGTGCCGTTCGCGTTCCTTACCGGTGGCTTTTTCTCCGGATTGGCCGGCTGGTTTGGCATGAAGACGGCCACCTGGGCCAGTAGCCGCACCAGCGCCGGCGCACAACGATCGCTGAACCAGGGGCTTCAAGTGGCCTTCCGCTCCGGCGCGGTCATGGGCCTTACCGTCGTCGGTCTCGGGCTGCTCGATATTACCGTTTGGTTTGCCGTATTGTTCTGGGTGGCCGACCTGGGGCTGATCGAAATCACCGTTACGATGCTCTGCTTCGGCATGGGCGCCAGCGCCCAAGCGCTCTTTGCCCGTGTAGGCGGCGGTATCTTTACCAAGGCGGCCGACGTGGGCGCCGACCTCGTCGGCAAGGTCGAGCAGGGAATTCCCGAAGACGACCCGCGCAACCCAGCCACAATTGCCGACAACGTTGGTGACAACGTCGGCGACGTCGCAGGCATGGGTGCCGACCTTTACGAGTCGTACGTCGGTTCGATCCTCGCGGCCATCGCGCTTTCATGGAGCGCCGCGCTTGCCCTCAACAAGAACCCGTTCGGCTTTGCCATGGCACCAGTTGCCATTGCGGCCTTCGGCATCATCCTCTCGGTGTTCAGCACCCGATTCGTCAAGACGGACGAAGGCGCGACGCTGCACCAGTTGCTGGGCTCACTGCACAAGGGCGTGAACGTCGCGTCTATCTCAGTAGGTGTGTTCGCCCTCCCCATTTGCTTCTTGGCTTTCCGCGAAATGGGCTTCTTCATGTGGTTGGCGGTTGTGACTGGACTGGGCGCCGGGCTAGTTATCGCTTGGGGCTCAGAGCGTTACACAGCATATGACTACGAGCCTACTCAAGGCATCGCCAAACAATCCGTCACCGGCCCCGCCACCGTCATCATCGCGGGCGTCGCCGAAGGGTTTTACAGCGTCTGGGTGCCGATCGTCGTGGTCGGTTCGTCCATTCTGCTGGCGTTCGGGCTGTGCACCGGGTGGGACTACACCAGCCCGCATCTGTATGCGATGGGTCTCTACGGCGTGGCGATCGCCGCCGTCGGCATGCTCAGCACGCTGGGCATCACCCTGGCGACCGACGCCTACGGTCCCATCGCCGACAACGCGGGCGGCAACGCGGAAATGAGCCATCAGGATCCGGAGGTTCGCCGCCGGACCGACGC
>JAGQOS010000447.1 GCA_020427265.1 Planctomycetales bacterium | reverse complement strand
GACGAAGGGCGTTATGGGTTCCATCACATTCATGCCGAAGGCCGAGAAACTCAGCCCCGCCTACTTGACGAAGGTGAATACAAGCCAATCGAGTGGTCGCGCCTGCCGGAATTGCTCGATCTGCGATTGCGACAGACAGGCCGACTCGCGGCCGTGCTTTCGCCCCATCTCACGGTTGAAGACGCATACTTGCTCGCCAAGTATCTTCGATCGATCGACGACAACGCGGTTTTGGCGCTGGGTCCCATTCCAACTGACGGCGAGGACGAGCGGTTCAAGAACGGCTTTACCATCCGAGCAGAGAAATGTCCTAATCGGCGTGGTGTGGAAAAGGTCGTACAGCACTTCATGCAGGGCGCCGTCGATTTCGATAACCTGCTCACCAAAATCGAAGATGGGCACATCGATGGTCTTTGGGTAGCCGGCGGGTACAAAACCAATTGGGTCGAAACGGAAACCGCCTCCCGCTTTGACGGCCTGAAACTGCTCATCGTCCAGGACCTGTTCGCATCGCCCTTATGGGATCGAGCCGATTTTCACCTACCCGCCGCGGCGTTCGCAGAAAGGGAAGGCTCGTTCGTAAACATAGACGACCGCTTGCAGTCCTTTACCTGGGCCGTACGTGCTCCCGCCGGTGCTACGCAAGAAGCGCGACTTGCCTGGCGATTGCTAAACGAGGCGGGCATGTACAATGGCCGGCGTGCGCTGAGCCAGCTTGCCGCCGACATCGCGTATTTCTCTGCCGCGAGTGAGATTGTCCCGAATACCGGCATCGACTTGAAAACCAATCTCCTGGCGGAAGCAGGAGCGTAACTTCGCATCGATAAAAAACTTGGGCCAACAACTACTTCTCAGATTCCATTTCATAAATCCAGAGTCGGAAATCCCCCGGGATGTCCCTAACAACACAAACCATCGAAGCCCTGATCAAACTCGCCATTGTCGCTGGTGGCGTGATGACCGCCGCGATGTATCTCGTACTCGTCGAGCGAAAGATGGCCGGTTGGATCCAGGGGCGACTTGGCCCCAACCGCGTGGGAATCCCGCTAACCAAGATCCGGCTGTTTGGACTCGGACAACCGGTGGCCGATGCCTTGAAGTTGATCCTTAAGGAAGATGTGACACCGGCCCATGTGAATCGGCGCATTTACAACCTCGCGCCGTTAATCATTATGACGGCGGCAGTTTCCGTATTTGCCGTCATTCCCTTCGGCAGCATCATTCCAGGCGAGGGTCTAGGGCGCGAGAACCCCATTCCGCTCGTCGTTGCTCCTGGGATTGATGTCGGCATGATCTTTGTCTTCGCTCTTTCGAGCATCGCTGTCTATGGCGTGATCCTCGGCGGTTGGGCCAGCAATAACAAATACAGCTTCCTCGGCGCGTTGCGCAGCAGCGCGCAAATGATCGCTTACGAGTTGCCACTAGGACTGGGGCTGCTCGGTGTCGTTTTAGCCACCGGCTCACTGCAACTCGAAAAGGTCATCGGAGTACAAGCCGATACGGGAATATGGTTTGCACTGTCGCAACCACTTGGGTTTGTGGTTTTCGTCGTAGCGGCATTTGCCGAAGCTGCCCGCTTGCCGTTTGATTTAACCGAATGCGAACAAGAGTTGGTCGCAGGCTTTCATACCGAATACTCTGGCATGCGGCTCGTCCTGTTCTTAACCGCCGAATTCATTCACATGATTACCGCCGCCTTCCTGATTGTCATCCTCTTCCTCGGAGGATGGCACTTTTGGGGACTTACCGGCGGCTCCGAGGATGCGGTCACTTGGCTGGGCGCAATCGTCCGCATTGTGGTATTCATGATCAAAATCTTGGCCGTCATCCTATTTTTCATGTTGGTTCGTTGGAGTTGGCCGCGTTTCCGCTTCGATCAACTCATGAATCTTGCTTGGAAAATGATGCTCCCGTTGGGCATCGTCAATCTGATTGCCGTCGCCATCGCCGTCGAGATGTCAGCGTCTGCTGGTGCATCGCTGCCCTGGATTGTTTACGGCTGGATCGTGGCAGTTGTGGCTTGGATGGTTACGGCCGTTTGCTCACCGTTGATGACCGATAACACGGCCCGCGTCGGAGATGCGACTGTCGGCGCGCCGCTGGAAAAGGCAGGTTAACATGCGTCACGACGATCCTGCGGTCACCTGGGTGGAAGAGCCGAAACTAGGCCTGGCGGGCAAAATGTATTTACCCCTATTCGTGCAAGGTCTGGCCGTTACGACGAAACATCTGGTCAGCCGCAAGGTGACGATAAGCTTTCCGGAAGAGCGTCCCGAGATCGGCAACCCGCTCATTTATCGCGGCGTGCATCGGTTCAATAAAGACGATCAGGGACGAGTCAAATGCGTCGCCTGTTTCCTCTGCGCCACGGCATGCCCGGCACATTGCATTGATATTGTCGGAATCGAAAGTCCTTGGCCCGATCGCGAAAAATATCCCGAGAGTTTTCAGATCGACGAACTCCGCTGCATCTTTTGTGGCATGTGCGAAGAGGCTTGCCCGGTCGACGCGATCGAACTCACCAGCCTCTTCGACCTGACCGGCCGTAGCCGCGAAGAAATGATCTTCGACAAAGAAAAACTGCTCAGTGTCTACGACCAGACCAAGGATGCCGAGCCGATGAAGTCGAAGTCGCTGGGAGGTACCGTATGAGTACTGCCTGGCTCCCGTTAGCAGCAACCATTACGAGTCTTTCGAATTTCGCGCGTGAGATGGTCACGTCGCCATTCGCCTGGGCCGTTGTACTCGCTTTCATCGGTGCTTGGCTGCTGCTGCCCAAAGGCCCCCGGCGCGGACGGCGGTTGGGGATCGCCGTCTCGCTCGCCAGTCTCGCCCTATTCGGCTGGATCGCTCCGCGAATAGGAGGATGGCTCGACGGAAGCGTCTTTCTGGCGATGTCAGCGTTAACGATCGTTGCTGCGCTCGCTACCGTAACATCGCGCGATCCGGTCTATTCGGCGATCTGGTTCGGCGTCGTGTTGCTGGGAACATCAAGCCTGTTCCTCTACCAGGGCGCACAATTTCTTGGCGTGGCGACCGTCGTGGTTTACGCGGGCGCTATTCTCGTAACCTTCTTGTTCGTACTCATGCTGGCCCAACCTGAAGGGCACGCCTACTACGATCGCATCAGTTGGGAAGCCTGCGTTTCGGCCGGCACGGCCGCCGTGTTCGTTGGCCTGATGGTCGGTACGGTTACGCGTTCGTTCGAAGCCGGATCGTCTCAGAAACCATTGCAGACGGCCGCCGTTTCTGCTGCGGATCGCGCAACGGGTATTCTGCATGAAGAGCATGTCGCCACTCTTGGGGCACGGATTTACAGCCAACAACTCGTCGCTGTCGAGGCAGCCGGTGTGCTGTTGCTCGCGGCGCTCGTCGGCGCAGTGGCGATTGTCGAGCAAGGCAAGAAGACTCCCGCCGCGCCCGCGGGGCAATCGTCGCTAGGAGGATCGTCGAATGCCTAGCTCCGAAGTCGCCCTACTGCAGAATTACTTGATTGTCGGAGCGATTGTCTTCGGCATTGGACTGCTCGGTTTTTTGGCGAGGCGGAACTTGATCGTCATGTTCCTTTCTGCAGAAATGATGCTACAAGGCGTTTCCATTTCACTAGTTGCTTGGAGCCGCTACCACAACGATTGGGGTGGCCAACTGCTGGTGATTTTTATCATTACGGTCGCCGCCTGCGAAGCAGCTATCGCTCTGGCTCTGGTGCTGATGCTCTTCCGTCGCTCCGGCAAACTCGACGCAGCCATTTGGAATGCCTCGCGCGAAGAAAACATCGCTGAATTCAAGGACATCGAAATCCCCGAAGACCGTGAAGAGACATCTCGTTTCCCACATCTCACGCCGGCCGGACGCCGGCCACTGGTCGACGAGGAATCACAACTTTACCGACCCCGCGTTTAACTACAGCAGCCTAGCCTACTGTTCGCATTCATGGAAACCCTGCTACTTTTCATCGTTGGCCTGCCTTTGCTTTCCGCCATCGCCACCGCGGTCCTTGGCGCGAAGGTTCTCAAGGCGCACAGCCATTGGCCAACAATTCTTGCGCTCGGCACAGCCTTTATGTGCAGCGTTTTG
>JAGQOS010000446.1 GCA_020427265.1 Planctomycetales bacterium | reverse complement strand
AGCGACTCACTAGCTCGAGCAGCGACACTTCCTGGCGATCGAGCGTGATTTGTCCATCGCGATAGACATTGACCACTCGTTTCTCCGGCGCTGGGGTCATGGCGGCCACGTCCGAGACCTCGGGCACTTGCAAACCGATTTTGCGCTCAAGTTCCGTGAACTTCGTGCCCACCATGAAAAAGATGATGATCAAGAACACGATGTCGATCATCGGTGTCATGTTTAGTTGCGGTTGTTCGTCGCGCTGCGTGGAGATGGGCATCATGCGCCTCGTAAACAGTTGGTGTCGCCAGTCGACACGGCTGCGGATCAAGCGGCCTTCTTGCGACTGCCTGACTTGTTATTGCGATCTTGAATGGCTTCCATCGAGATTTCTGACACAACTTGTTGGCCGAGATCGTCGATTTCCATGATGAGACGATCGGCTTTGCCGACGAAGAACAGGTGAAAGATCAGCGCCGGAATCGCTACGCACAGACCGGCCGCCGTTGTCAGCAGCGCTGAGCTAATGCCGCCTGCCAGCAATTCCGGGCGTCCCATAGCGTCGGTCGTAGCGATCGCGTTGAACGCTTCCATCATGCCCCAGACCGTGCCAAGCAATCCCAACGCGGGACTTACTGTGGCGACACCGCTGATGACTCGCATATAACGGCGCAGCTTGTTTCCCTCGCGTTCGCCGGCATCGAGAATCGCTTGTTCGACCTCCACGGCGGGGCGGCCCCATTTACGCACGGCGGCTGCGAACACGGTGGCGATGTGCGAGGCGTTTTCGTCGCACAGGTCGAGCGCTTCATCGCGTTCGAGTGTGCCTTCGCGCAACTGCTGCAGGAATCGGCGGACAAAAGGACCGGGAATCACGCGGCCGCGCCGCAGGCTAACGATGCGCTCGAAGACGAAAACAAACAGCACAAACGAGCAGACGGCGATTGGAATCAACACCGGCCCGCCAGCCAGCAGCATGTCGAACAGGCTGCGCGTGGGAATTGGGTTCTCGTCGGCCATCGGCGAAACCGCGTCCGAATCGGCGGGCGCGCTGCTCTGGGCCATGGAGATGCCGCGGCTGAGCATTAGCAGCGCCGCGACCATGACCAACAGACGCAGACCGGTTGTGAAGTAGGGAAGTCGGACGGAGCGACTCATCTTGTTTTCCTTGTGGTTTTCGACGCAACGAAAACTTCTAGAGTTTTTAGCGCTGCAAGTTGAAGCGATGGCGGGCGACGCGCAAGCGTCGCTGCGCCTCGTCGGCAAACTCCGAGTCGGGATACTTTTTCAGCAGCTTTTCGTACAACCCGGCCGCTTCTTCGTAGCGTCCCAGGAATTCGTTACACTTGCCAGCTTGCAACAGCGAACTGGCCTGCCAATGCGGATAGCCGTATAGAATCTCGGTGCGTAAATAGGCGGCGCGGGCCGCCTGGTAGTTGCGCTGATGGAAGTACGATTCGCCGATCATCCATTGCGCCATGGCGGCCGTTTCAGTTTTGCCACCCATCGACGAGTCGATCACACGCTGATAGGCGTTGCGCGCCGCGGTGAAATCGCCGCGCGTCGAATCACAACGTCCGATGAGATAGTCGACTTCATACTGACGGTCGAAGGTGGGGAACTGGTCCGAAATCGACAGGGCGACTTCGCGGGCACGATCCCACTCGCGTTGATGCGCCAGTGTTTGCGCGAGTCGCAACGGAATCATCGCCACCCAATTTTCCGTGTGGCCAGCGATTCGGCCTAGGAGCGGATTAAGCAGGCTCAAGGCATCTCCGAAACGCTGTTCGCGAAACGCAGCCTCGGCACGCGTATATTCGGCTTGCAAGGTAAACTCGCTGTCGGGAAGCTCGCGAATCAGCCGCGCCAGAGGCGCTTCCACGTCGCTCCAAAGTTCACGTTTCAACGCGATGCGTCCTTGGAGATAGAGCGCATGTGCCAACACGTCGGGGCCTGGCGACGAATCCACGAGTTTCGTCAGTACTTCGTTGGCTTCTTCCCAGGCTGCCTGTGCCGCCGCTTCGCGCGCCACGCGATAGGCGGATTCCGCCCAGTAGCTGCTATCGGGAAATGCTTCGTAAAGTTCGTGAAAGGCGGCGAGAGACTGGGCGGCATCGCCGATTTCCTCGCTGACCCAGGCCAGGCCGTACCAGGCGCTTTCCACTTCAGCCGAGTCGGGGTGCTCGTCAATCAGTCGTCGATAGAGTTCGGCCGCGTCCCGGTTTTGTTGCAACGAGTCGTAAAGGTTGCCGGCACGCAACATCGCCCTTGGCACTTGGGTGCTGGTCACGTATTCTTCGATCAGCCGCATATAGAGAGCGAGCGCCGCACCCGGCTGGCCCTGTTCTTCGAAGATTTGACCGCGAAGCAGCGCGGCTTCCGCCGCGACACGGCTGTTGGGATGTTCGGCGAGCACGCGTTCGAATAGCGCGGCCGCTCCGTCGAGATCGCCTTGCGAGACCCTTGTCCAAGCAAGCCCAGAGAGCCCGAGCGATTGTTGTGCCGGATCCTGTTGATCGTCGACCATCCGCTCGTACATGGCAGCTGCCCGTTCATAATCTTGCAACTTATACGCTTGTTCGGCGATCGTTTGTACGGCCGACGCGAGCGTCTCGCGATTCTGGTCGGTCACTGAAATCTGCTCGACCAGCCGAGTCGCGGCGTCCCAGTCGCCCTCGGCAAGCAGGGCGTTCAGCCTGCCCAGTTCGCTCTCTTGAGCCCAAGTCGAACCGCCAAACCGCTCCGCGACCTCGACAAACACTTGCCGGGCGCGCTTGGAATTGCCCGCGCGCTGGAGCGAATCGGCAGCGTAGTAAAGCAGCTCTGCGACCCGGTTGTGCTCGGGATGTTCTTGAGCGGCCTCGAGCAGCACGTTGGCTGCCTGGTCCCACTGTTTTTCTGCGCGCCAGGTGACCGCCGTCCAATATTTGGCTTCGACATTAAGGCGAGTATCGTTGTGAATTTCGGTAAAGTGGCGGCGTGCCTCTTCGTACTCGCCCAGACGCTGGTGCGACCAACCGCAGGCCAAATGGACTTTTGCGCGCAGCACGCTCTGAGGAAAACGCTCGTCGAAATTGCGCCAATGCTCGAGCGCTTGTTGGTATTCGCCCTGACCGTATGCGATTAATCCCAGGCGGTATGCGCCCTGGTCGGCGTGTTTTTGGTCTGGCGCTTCGGCGAGCATTTCCAACCATTTGCGAGCCGCGGCGTAGTTTTCTGACCGCAATTCGGCGCGCGCGAGTCCGAACTGGGCATCGCGGGCCAGGGGGCCCTGGGGATAGTTTTCCAGATTCTTGGCAAACTGGCGTCGCGCCTCGTCGGCGTTTTCTTGCACGAGGGCGATTTCCCCCAAATATACACCGGCCAGTGCCAAGCGGGCGTTGTCGGGAAATTTTTCGGCAAACTGAGCAAGCGCCTCTTGGGCCGCCCCATAGTCGCGGAGTAGATAAGCTAGCTCGCCGCTACGAAAGAGCGCCTGCTGTGCGAAGCGGCTGTCGGCGTTGGCGGTGAGCAGCGACTCGAACGATTTCCTGGCCTCGGCGTATTGTTTAAGCTGAACGAGCGCCTCGCCGGCGTAAAACCGCGCAGCCGGCGCGTGCGAATCGTCTTCGTAAAGCGCGACGAACTTACGAAACGCCTCGGCGGCCAGATCGTAGCGCGCCTCGGAGTAATGCGCCGTCGCAACCGCATACTGATCGTCTGCCGGAGCGGCTTGGAGCGCCGGCGCGAAAAATAGCAGGAACGCGGCCGTCAGGTGTCCTATGTGTTCGAGCCGCATGGTATATCTGATGAGAGTGAGAAGAGTTAGTAGTTGCTTCCCGCGCCGGTGTTGACGTTGCCAACCATGTGCAGGTGGTTATGGTCGATGTAGAGGACTTCGACCGAGTCTTCGTCGGTTTTCGTGTGCGGAATGGGCCAGCCTACCCGCGTTGTCTCGGAGTAATGCACGGTGCACTTGTAATGGGCATGGTGCAATTGCGCGGGACCGATCAGCGGATACACGCGCGGCGGATCGATGTAGTCGGCGATCTTTTCTTTTACGATGCGCACATCGTTGCGCTGAACTTCGTGCAGAAATGGCAACCCGCCCTGCACGGGATGCG
>JAGQOS010000445.1 GCA_020427265.1 Planctomycetales bacterium | reverse complement strand
GGCGGCCTCGGCGGGCGCATCGAGATCCACTTCGAACTTGGGACGCTTGTATTCTTCGACATTGAATTGCGTAGCGCCACCAGGCCCGCCGGTTACGCGGATGGTCATCCTTCCCATCAGCCGGTCGCGCGGCGCGGTGAAACTGCCGCTGAAACTGCCGTAGTCGTTCGTGCGATGCTCCGCTTTCGCGATCTGCTGGCCGTTGACATCGAGGAAATCGACGGTCACGTTGCGATTGGCGAGCGCGTGGTAGTTGTCGCCGTTCTGGTCGACATGAAACGACAGCCCCTTGTACTGTACGGTTTGGCCGGGACGGTACAGCGAGCGATCGGTAAAGAACATCGTGCGATCGAAAGGCTGCGGCCGATTCTCATGGGCGTGATTGGAATAATCGTTGGCCGTAACGAGCATTTGCCCTTCGTGGGATACCTCAATCAAATACGAACGGCGTGGGTCCACGTCCAGCGTGAACTGGCCGTTCTCATCCGATTTTGTCGGCGCAGCCGCCACACGGCGATTGTTGTTGTTCTCGCGAAACCAGCCTTGTACCTTGGCGTTGGGAACGGGCTCGCCGGAAATGGCGTTGAGCACAAATCCGCCAAGCTTGCCGTCGCCGTAGCGAATACGGGTCACGATCGCCAAATCGCTGACCCAAAAGTCGGCCAGCGCAACCTGATTCTCGCGTTGGCCAAAGTCTGCGGACACGCTGGCGAAGAGAAAGTAGAAACCGGCTTCTAATTGTTTCGGCGCGGGAATTCTCTCCAGACGCTGCTGGTAATCTTCCGTAGCCGGCAGGTCGGCCGACCACGCCAGAGTCGGCTGGCCGCGCAGCAGCGTTAGCTGCTCGTTGCGATCAAGGTACTCAGGACGCCAATTCGTCGATTTGAGCCGTTCGTTCCAATCGACACGATAGGCGCGGAAGTGAACTTTATCGATGTTGCGATACGTGACGTCGATCGTCGGCAACGGCTTATTCCACACACGTTCCGTGGTCACTTGAATGGAGCGGGCCTCGATTTGCACAATCAAGTTGTGACACTGCTTGCCGCCCACGCTATCGGGCCAACCTTTCGCGCCGCGCACCGCGAGCTTGCGGGCCTCGACGAAGTCGCCTTCGGAGTGCACTAAACTCGCCCAATGAAACAGGGCGTGAGCGGCCACTTCGTGGTCGCCGCACCGATCGACCAAGCGTTTCAGCGCCGCGGCGTAGCGTGCGTTTTTCTCTTCGCCAAACGCCTTGTTGTAAGCAAATACGAGTCTCAGTCGTTCGACATCGAGCCGCGCCGTTGGGTCGCGGTCGTCGGCGTGCAGTGCGAGCAGCTTCTGGTAAAGGCGAATCGACTTGATCTCGGCCGACTCCGCATCGTCGGTCTCCGGCGTCCAACGCACGAACTCTTCGGCATCGGCAAAGACAGGGCTATCGGCCATCAGGTCGAACGCATTTTGCGGCCGCGCGGCGGCCTGTTCGCCGGCCGCATAAAAGTTGAGCGCCTCATGAGCCAGGAAGTCGAACATGGTCGGACGATACGCGTCGGGCATGGTGCCGGCGACCAGCAGTTCGTCGAACTCGCCAACGGGAATCGTCTTGAGCTTATCTTCGTTCTCCAGCGCCGCCGTAAAATGTTTGTCGATCTCGGCCAGGATGCGCGTTAGGTCCCAAGTCGTGAAATCGTCGCTCGGAGGCCCGGCCGTGGCGCTTCGCTGCATGAACCGCCAACGGTTCTGCTGGAAGTAGTGCCAATACCAATGGGCCAGCAACGCCTCCATCGCCGGCTTCATCTCGGCCGGCGCGGCGGCAATCTCGTCTTGCATGCGGGTGATCTTCTCTTCGGGCTTATTGCCCTGGATCGTCCCTTCGAGCGCGATCTTCTGGGCGATGGCCTTAACCGCCTCATCGTGGTCGCCCTCTTTTTTGGCCTGGACAATGATCGGCTCCAGATGCTCGATGGCCGTTTTCGGCAGACCTTTTTTGATCGCTTCGTCCACTTTTTTCCAGAGTTCGTGACGCGGCAAATTGGGTTCCTCCGCCGCCATCAGCATGGCAAACAAGGCTAAGACGAGTGACATAGGAAGTGCGATTAGAACTCGACGTTTCATGTTGGCATCTCGGGTTATCGAGCGATCGGGGAAGCATCCTCACAGACGCGCCAAGGCAAAGCATGGCTACGAAACGACTAATATAGCCGATTCCTGGAATTTAGACGCCCCGGGATCGCGAGAGTTCCAAGAAAATGCGGTGCTTCGGCAATCGGTTGGCAAAGCATTCGCGCGCCGGAACGATTCACAACGCCAGCCGGACGCTAGGGATTCGATGCCCCAACCCGCCCGAGCATCGGCTACAACGACATGGAGCTGGTTGCCATTGTTGCAACCCCGCTCGCGGCGCACGATAATTGGCGACACGGTCGGCGATGGCATGGTTGCTGGCGTCGTTACCATTTCTGCGACGAATCTGGAGATTATCGTGAACGTCTTGCTTCGCACCGCAACGGCTCTGGCTATGGTATTTTCGTTTGCGGGCCTGACCGCGGCCGATGACCTGGCAATCGATACCTTCGAGCGACAAGCGCTTACGGATGTCTATTTTTCCGAAGGGGCGAATGTTGGCGATGTCGACGGCGACGGCGCGGTCGACATCGTCCATGGTCCCTACTGGTTTGCCGGGCCGAAGTTCGAGACGAAGCACGAAATCTACCCTGCCGAACCACAGCCCCGCGAACGCTACGCGAACAACTTCTTTCAGTGGGTCTACGATTTCGATGGCGACGGCGCCAACGACGTGCTTGCCGTGGGATTGCCCGGGTCACCGGCCGTCGTTTATCGCAACCCGGGCAAGCAATTTCGCAATAAGCCGTGGCCCGCACAACCGGTGCTCAACGATGTTGGCAACGAGGCGCCACAATGGACGAACCTGGTGGGCGATGATCGGCCCGAACTGATTTGCGTGCACGAAGGTCACTTCGGTTACGCGACGCCGAATTGGGAGCAGCCGCTCGAACCCTGGACATTTCATCGCGTGTCCGAGCAAAGCAACATTGGCCGCTTTGCCCATGGTCTGGGCGCGGGCGATGTCGACGGCGACGGTCGGCTCGATGTCTTGGCGAAGGATGGCTGGTATCAGCAGCCCGAAGCGGCCGGAAGCGATGCGCCGTGGTTGTTTCATGCCGTTCCATTTGCCGGGGCCGGCGGCGCGGAGATGTATGCCTATGATGTCGACGGCGATGGTGACAACGACGTCATCACCAGCCTCGCCGCGCACGAGTACGGCCTCGCGTGGCATGAGCAGACCCCACAGGGATTCAAACAACATCTCATCATGGGCGACCGCGGCTCGCAAAATCGCTATGGCGTCGCATTCAGCGAGCTGCATTCCGTCCAGCTTGTCGACATCGACGGCGACGGGCTCAAAGACATCGTGACCGGCAAGACCTACTGGTCGCATCACAAGCAAAGCCCGATGTGGGACGCCGGTGCGGTTGTGTACTGGTTTGAGCTTCATCGCAACGGTGACGGCACTGTCGATTTCATTCCGCACAAAGCCGATGGCGAAGCGGGTATCGGTCGCGGGCTGACAGTGATGGACATCAACAACGATGGTCTGCTGGACATCATCACCGGCGGCATGAAGGGCGGCAACGTGCTGGTTCACAGCCGTCGCGACGTCAGCCACGAAGAGTATGAACAAGCTCAGCCGCGCAAGGCTGTCGCGATGGCCGAAGGTCTGGAACCCGCAGCGGCGGCCGCTCACATGACAGTGCCCCCGGGATTCAAAGTTCAGCTGGCTGCCGGAGAACCAACCGTTCATCAGCCGGTGGCGATGTGCTTTGATGCCAAAGGTCGAGTCTGGATCGCGGAAGCTCACACGTATCCACTGCGAGCCGCCGAGGGTCAGGGCAAAGACAAGATTCTGATTCTGGAAGACACCGACGGCGACGGCACGTTGGACAAGTCGAAGGTCTTTATCGAAGGCCTGAACCTTGTCAGCGGTCTGGAAGTCGGCTTCGGCGGCGTCTACGTGGGAGCAGCTCCGTATCTGATGTTCATTCCCGACGTCGACGGCAACGATGTGCCGGATGGGCAGCAGGGT
>JAGQOS010000444.1 GCA_020427265.1 Planctomycetales bacterium | reverse complement strand
ACTGCCGCATCCGCGCGGCGTTGTCCCTGGGCATTCAAGTGCGTTAAAGCCTTTTCTGAACCGGCTGCTGCATTGCCGGCTGCGCGAAACGCAATGATTGAGGGCGCACCAAGCCGCGCGGCGTAGCGTACCTGCTCTGATGACCGCGGAGCGTGGGTCGAGGGCAGCCAGGGCAAAATTATCAAGTACGGGAACAAAACGACCGCGCTGCGCATCCACTGTTTTGAGGGAAGCGACGCAAGCACGCGTCATTTGCTTTGCGACTTGCCACCTGTGGGGGAGATTCGATTCTCGCGATTCAAACGGTTCGAACGAATTCGAAATGAAACAGTGGCTGCGCCGACAAAAAACTCGTGGAGCCCATTTGCCAAGCATTCCCTGTGTGGGATAATAGATCAGCCTATTCTCGCCTGCATTCGCGGCGGGTATTTTCACGGAGACATTTTCACCGGAAAGGCAATTGCCATGAAACAAATCTTGCGATTGTGCTCTGTTCTGCTCTGCTGCGTGACCTTTGCGGCCTGTTCCGGCGAAGACGATGATACCGCCGTTGCCGACGCCGGTCCGGCGCTCGAACCTGCCGTGACCGAGGATGCGGAAGGCGCTGGCGAAGAAGCCATGCCCGAAGCTAGTGATGCGGCCGACGCCATGTTCAACGACACCGACGATTCATCGGCTGCCGACGACACCGCAGAAGCGCCGGCTAGCGACCTGTTTGACAACCTTCAGGATACGCCCACGGAAGAATCGGCGGACGACGCGGTAGCCGAAGCAGATGCCCCCCAGGGTGATCTGTTCGACGCGTTGGCGACCGAGGAACCGGCGGCCGACGACACAACGGCCGGGGCGGGCGTCAGCGATCCGCTGTTTGGCGAGGAATCGACCGCCGATGTTTCGACTGACGCAGTTGCCGACGATTCAGGCGACATTTTCGACGCCTTGGCGACCGAAGAGCCGGCGGCCGAGACGGCCGCCGATGGAGGCGCCGATGAAATCGCCGACCTGACCGGTGATGGCCCGCCAACGGTGGAACCGGTCGCCGAATCGGGCGGCTCGCTCGATGACCTTCTCACCGGCGACGAAACGCCGGCGCCGGCGGCGACCGACACAGCGGCCAGCGGCGGCAGCGATTTGCTTGACGAATTAGACGCTTCTCAGGGTGGAACCGATCCGATTCTTCCGCCCAGCGAAACCGCCGAGCCGGACGCAACGGCACAAGAATTCTTGACCGCGATGCGGTCGGGCGAACTAGCGACGGCCTCCCGCATGATCTTCGAGCCGACCGAACCGCAGTGGCGCGACATGGTGAACAAACAAGTCGACAAGCTGCATGCGGAAATGTCGCAAGGGGTAACTCAGATCGAAGTTCTCGAGCCGCGTCAGCAGGGCAATTGGGTACTCGTGGTTTGCAAGGTCACAACAAATCGCGACGGCGCCTCGCGAGATCGCGTTAGCGATCAATACTTCTACTTGACCGACACCGGGTGGAAGATGATGCCGGAAACCGTGCGTACCGACTCGGCCGGCCAGGCCTTGGTCAATGCCGACTTCGACCAATTGGCCCAATGGTATCGCGACAACAAACTGAGTCTCGAACAGAAGTATTTGCAGCCCTAGAATTCATAGCGCCGCAATAGAAAACCCATAGGCCCGGGCGTTTCCTGAGAAAGCGTCCGGGCTTTTTTTATAGTGCGGCCTCGGCAGGCAATCGAATGCTCCCGGCGCAGCGATCGGCGGTTTTTTACGCCACCGGAATGCCGTACTTAGCTTACCGGAATTGCAAACGCCACCATATCGCCGTGGCGGAAGCAAAGAAGATGAACACGCGCCGACTGGGGCCTGTTGGTGCGTATCCGACGAAAGTGTAGCGTCATTTCGTCGTAATACACTCGGAGAAACGTCGCCGGAAACGCTGCCGTTAAGTTCGACGCGAACTAGAGAGTCGCCCAATAGGCGACGACGCCGCAGAGGAGCAGAACCACGACACCGCCGATGAAAATGCGAACGGCCACGCCGATCGTGTTGCCGGTGGTAATTTTCGTACGTCCGCGCCGATGCATGTGCATGCCACACTTGGGGCACTTGTTGACGTACGGAGAAAGCTCCTCGTCGCAGCCTGGGCAGGGAATCAGTTCGTCTTCCACAACAGCACTCCGGCAGGAGGATCTACGGCCAGTAACTTCTGAGGGGCGAACGCGTCGCAAGCCACAGGTACATGCTTGACGAACGCCACAACAAGCGGATGAACCAGCGTGTGGCGCAATCCGCTTCGGCACGCTCGCACTCTCCATTCCCAGTATATTTGTCGGGGAAAAACCCGCAACCGGACGGCTCATTACCTCGCACGACTTGGCCGTTTTCGCCGTCGGAAGCAACCGACTTTGCCGATTATGTCAGATTCGCACGCGCGCAGAGCCGCTGCCGAAAGTCTTCCTCTACGCTCGTTGTCGGCTAATGGATGCAGGGAGCGACTTGTCGCCGACGGCCCGAATCGAGACGTTTATCCAGTTTTGAGACTTTCCGGCGTTATTTGTCGCCCAACCTTGCGATATGCGTAGCGGGTGAATCGTCGGCCGAAAAACCTTCGAACAGCTCTGTTTTTTGCCGATTTTCATCGTCTCAAGCACATTTCCGGCCGCCAACAATCACTCCCGCGCGACGAATTCGAAAGCGTCAGTGGCAAATGGTCCGCGAGTTGCATCCTCTTGTGGACGAACCGGAGCAAGGCTGCTCACCAACGAGACCAGGAACCACTCGGTTACTTCCTCCCCCGCAAAAGATACTGGAGCCAACCATGCGATTCACGAAACTATTCTCCTGGTGCAAGCCTCAAGGTATCCGAGCGTCGCGACGCGCAGGTTCCGATTCTCAATTGCTGCGTTGCTCACGGCCCAACACGGCTGTGGCCGGCATACGCTCGACCGACATGACGTTGGCGATGCTGCTCCCAGTCGGCCAGAACATGTCGCGGCGCGATTACATTCGTCTTATCGAGGAAGTTTTTGGCGACATGTCCGACGATTAAGCAACGATTTCGTCGCTTCTTCCGCATCTGCTTGCCAGGCTCGAGCCAACGCTTGACAGCCTGCGACCATCGCATAAAATGCCATTCAATTGAATAACCATTCAACTGAATAGCGACGTGCGAGCGCATGGCTTCACCCTCCACGCCAAATCACTGCGCGAGCATGCTGAAAGTGCTTGCCGACGAAACGCGTTTGGCCGTCGTGGAACGGTTATTCGACGGGGCGTTGCATGTCGGCGAGATCAACGCGCGGCTCCAGGTCGAGCCCACACTGCTGTCGCATCACTTGAAAGTGCTGCGCGAAGCGGGAATTGTCGAAGCGCAGCGCGACGGCAGAGCCGTACTCTACCGTCTGGCGCCCTCGGCAGAGGCCGCGCGCTCGGGTCGCGGTCTCGATCTGGGTTGCTGTCGGATCATGTTTGATTGAACTTCGCAGGGAATCGAACGTCGAGCAAACGAATATGGCTGAACCGCGACCTGCCCGCCTGCTTTGGTGCATGACGGCCGAGATGATCGGCACGTTTATTTTGGTCTTCTTTGGCTGCGGCGCCGTGCATTCCGCCGTGTTAACCGACTCGCTCAGCGGCTTGTGGCAAGTCGCCACGGTCTGGGGCGTGGCGATCATGCTGGCCATTTATACGGTCGGCGCGATCAGCGGCGCGCATATCAACCCAGCCATCACGTTGGGCTTGGCCGCCTGGCGACTCTTTCCCCTAAACCGCGTCGCAGGGTATCTCGTCGCGCAGTTCGTGGGAGCGTTTTTGGCGGCGGCAGCGCTCTACACGCTGTATGGCCCCTACCTGGCGCGGCTGGAAGTGGCGCACGGCGTCGAGCGAGGCCAACCCGGTAGCGAGTTATCGGCCATGTGTTACGGCGAATACTTCCCGAATCCGGGCGTAGAATCGACAGCCTACTTGGCTCAAGTTACAGAGGGATTTGACGCCGAAAAGGCGTTTGCGGCCGTTCCGTTGTCGACGGCTTGCCTGGCCGAAATCGTCGGCACGGCGATCCTGGCCTTTGTCGTCCTCGCCACGACCGACCCGGCCAATCGCGGTGGTCCGCGAAACCTGGCGCCGG
>JAGQOS010000443.1 GCA_020427265.1 Planctomycetales bacterium | reverse complement strand
GGAACCGAGATCGATGTCACGGTTTCCGGCACGCAGATGGGCGACTTGCAAGAACTCGTCTTCGCCGAGCCGGGGCTCGAGGTGAAGGCGATTGAAAAGGTCAACGACAACGCCGCCAAGGTCAAGCTCGCCATCGCGCCCGAGTGCCGGTTGGGCATTCATGCCGTTTGGGCGCGCACGTCGACCGGGATTTCCCGCGTCGACACCTTTCATGTCGGCGCGCTGCCCGAAATGAAGGAGGCCGAGCCCAACAGCCTCTTCGAAGAACCGCAGGCGATTCCGCTCGGCACGGTTGTCAATGGCGTGGCCGACAACGAAGACGTCGACTACTACGTGGTCGAAGCGAAAAAGGGTGAGCGGATCAGCGTAGAAATCGAAGCCTTGCGGCTCGGACGCACGTTCTTCGATCCGTACATCGCCATCTTCAACGCCGAGCGATTCGAACTCGACCGCTCCGACGATTCCACTTTGCTTCGGCAAGACGGCATCGTTTCGGTCATCGCGCCGGAAGACGGCAAATACACGATTCTGGTTCGCGAAACGTCGTATCGCGGCAACGGCGCTTGCGTTTACCGGTTGCATGTCGGCAAGTTTCCGCGTCCGGTTATTGTTTATCCCGCCGGCGGACAGCCCGGAACCGAACAAGAGATTCGCTGGATCGGCGATGTCGCCGGCGATCGGACCGAAAAGATTCAGATCCCGGCCGAGCCGCCGAAAGAGTTCGGCCTGATGCCGCGCGACGAGCATGGCGTGGCGCCCTCGGCCTGCGCTTTCCGTGTTTCGCCGTTGAAGAATGTTCTGGAAGTTGAGCCCAACAACCAACTGGCTCAGGCCACGCCGTTCGAAGCGCCGGCCGCGGTCAACGGCATCATCTCCGAGCCGGAGCAAGTCGATTATTTCAAATTCATGGCGACCAAGGATACGACATACGACGTGAACGTGTATGCCCGCGAGATCCGCTCGCCGCTCGATTCCGTCCTGCGTATTCTCAATGACAAGGGCGGACAGATCGCCGCCAACGACGACAGCGGTGGTCCCGATAGCTATGTCCGCTTCAAAGCGCCGGCCGATGGCGAGTATGTGGTCGAAATTCGTGATCACCTTAAAGCGGGCGGTCCCGAATATGTTTACCGTGTTGAGCTCAAGCCGGTCACACCGTCGCTCACGATGGGCATTCCCGACGCCAGCCGCTACGTGGCCGATGTGCTGACGTTGCCGAAGGGAAATCGCTCGGCCATCATGATTACCGCCGCCCGCCGCGACCTGGGTGGCGATCTGAGGCTGGAGCTCGCCGGCCTGCCGCCCGGCGTTACGGCGCAGGTGGTCGAGATGCCCGGCAATCGCAACGAAGTGCCCGTTTTGCTCACTGCTGCGGCCGACGCCGCACCCAAGGGGGCGCTGGTTGATGTGATCGGCCGTCCGGTCGATGAAAATGTCAAGGTCGAGGGCCATATCAATCAACTCTATTGGCTGGTTCGTGGCGGCAACAACAACATTGTTTGGCCCTACTACGCCGACCGCATGGCGCTCGGCCTGGTGAACGAAGCCCCGTTCTCAATCGAAATTGTCCAACCCAAAGTGCCGATCGTGCGCGGCGGCACGTTGAATCTCAAGGTCGTGGCCAAGCGGGCCGAAGGGTTTGCTGCGCCGATCGGCGTGAAGATGCTTTACCACTCGCCCGGTCTTTCGTCGTCGGGCAGTATCAAGATCGAAGAGGGACAGTCCGAAGCGGTCATTCCGATCACGGCGGCCGGCAACGCCGAAATCAAAAAGTGGCCGATCATCGTGGTCGCGCACGCCAATGTTGGCGGGGCCGATGTTCGCTGTGCTTCACAAATGGCCGAACTTGAAGTGGCCGAGCCGATGTTCGCGTTTTCGTTTTCCAAGGGCGCCGTCGAGCAAGGCCAGGAAACCAATTATCAAATCGAAGTCGAGAACACGACTCCCTTCGACGGGGCAGCCCAAGTGGAACTGCTCGGTCTGCCTCCCGGCGCGGCTGTCGAAGGCCCGCTCGAGATGACCAAAGACACCAAGCAACTGACCTTCAAGATCAAGACCGACAAAGACGCGCGCGATGGCCGGCACAAGTCGCTGGTATGCCGCGCCATCGTGTTGATGAATGGCGAGCCGATTACGCATACCTTGGGAACCGGTGAGTTGCGCGTCGACAAGCCGCTGCCGCCGAAGGTTGCCGCACCCGCCAAGCCGGCGGCCGCGCCCAAGCCCGAGACGGTCGCCGCCGCCCCGCCTCAGGAGAAGCCGCTTTCCCGACTCGAGAAGCTGCGGCTCGAACGCGCTCAGGCCAAGGCCGAGTAGCGCTTACGGATTTTCAAGCCAAGTATTAGCCCTACGAGAAAGATCATGACTCGTCCTTTCCTTCGCCGCTGTACCGGATCGCTAGCCATACTGCTCTTGGTCGCCGTTGGCGCTGCCGACGCTGCCGCACCTTGGGCCAAGCTCGATGTCTACCCGCCGGATGTCAATCTGACTACGAGCCGCGACATGCAGCGCGTGATTGCTGTCGCGACACGCGCGGACGGAGTAACGGTCGATGTAACGAAGCAAGCAAAGTTCACATTGGCGGATCCGGCTTTGGCCAAGATCGACGGCAACACGCTCTATCCGCAGGCCGATGGCGAAACGGCGCTGCAGGTCGAGGCCGAAGGCCTCTCGGTCAGCGTTCCGGTGAAAGTCGCCCATGCGGCGGAAGATCGCCCGGTGAGCTTCAAGCTCGATGTGATGCCGGTCTTCATGCGCACCGGCTGCAATACAGGAAGCTGCCACGGTTCGGCCCGCGGCAAAGATGGCTTTCGGCTTTCGCTCTTCGGCTTTGACCCCGAAGGCGACCATTTCCGCCTCACACGCGAAGCAGGCGCCCGGCGCGTGAACTTAGCGGTTCCGCAAGACAGTCTATTGATGGAAAAGGCGACCGGCGCGGTCGCCCACACAGGCGGCAAGCAGATGACGGCTGACAGCGAGTACTACGCGACCATGATTCGCTGGCTCGCGGCCGGCGTGCCGGAAGATCCGGCCGACATCGCCACGGTCGAGAGCCTGGAGATCTTTCCTCCCGCGGCCGTGATCGAAGGCAAGGATTCGATTCAGCAGTTCCTTGCCCGCGCCAAGTACTCCGACGGCACGGATCGCGATGTGACCAGCCTCACGCTGTTCGGCACGAGCAACGACAACTCAGCGCCGATCACCGAAGACGGGCTCGTTACGGCCGCCGCGCGCGGCGAAGCGTTCATCTCGGCACGCTTCAATGTCCATACGGTTGGCTCCCAGGTGCTCGTGCTGCCGGCGGAACTGGCTTACACGCAACCCACCGAACAGCCGGTTAACTACGTCGACGAACTCGTGGGCGCGAAGCTTCACAAGCTGCGCGTCGAGCCGAGCGGACTTTGCAGCGACGAAGAATTCCTCCGCCGCATCACGATCGACGTGGTCGGCAGCCTGCCCACGCCCGAAGAATACAACGCGTTTCTCGCCGATCAGGATCCCGAAAAGCGCCGCAAGAAGATCGACGAGTTGCTCGAGCGCAAAGCCTTCGCCGAAATCTGGGCGATGAAATGGGCCGAGTTGCTCATGGTCAAGACCGTGCAGAACCAGGTCGAGTACAAGCCGATGTTGCTCTACTCCACCTGGTTGACCTCGCAGATCGAAAACAATGTGCCGCTGGATAAGATGGTGCAGGAAGTGCTCGCCTCGACCGGTGGCACATTCAGCAGCCCGGCGACGAACTTCTACCAGGTGGAACGCGACACGCTGAAAGTGTCGGAGAACGTGGCCCAAATCTTCATGGGGATGCGCACCCAGTGCGCCCAGTGCCACAATCACCCGTTCGATCGCTGGACGATGGACGATTACTACGGCTTTGCCGCCTTCTTCTCGCAGATCGGCCGCAAAACGGGCGAAGACTACCGCGAGACGATTGTCTTCAATCAAGGCGGCGGCGAGGTCAAGCACCCGGTGAGCGGCAAGAACATGGCGCCGAAGTTTCTCGGCGGTGATGTACCGGACGTGGCCGGCAAAGATCGTCGCCGCGTGTTGGCCGAGTGGATCGCCTCGCCCGAAAACCCGTTCTTCGCCACGAGTGTCGCGAATCGCGTG
>JAGQOS010000442.1 GCA_020427265.1 Planctomycetales bacterium | reverse complement strand
AACAGCGGGTCAGTCGTTGGCCTCGTCTACTTCGCTCTTGTGCGCCACCAAGCGACGATTGTACAGGCCGATCGTTTCCTTGCGGCGAAGCATGCCGAGCAGCCGGCCCTTGTTGTCTTTGTCGACCACAGGAAGCTCATCCAGATTGCGCGACGTGAAGCGCGTGAGCGCCGTATTCAGATCGTCGTCGGGTGTAAGCTTAATGACATTGGTCACCATGATGTCGTTGGCGACGGCCAGAGCCCAGATTTCCTCGTTGTACAAGTAGGAACGAACGTCGTCGGACGAAAAGATGCCGACCATATCATTCTTCTCGTTCACGACGGGAAAATAGTGCTGATGGGTCGTGCTGAGTCGATGCACGATATCTGAGAGCGACATCGACTCGGGAATCAGCATCGTGCGTGCATCGAGCGGCCGATACGCTTCCTTGACTTTGATCCCTTCGAGCAAATCGACGTTGAAATCGCCGCGGTGGGCCGGCGATTCGAGGCGGCTGGGAACTTGCTTCACATAGAGCTTCCATTTGCGGCACATGATGAAGCAGAGCGTCGAACAAAACATCGTAGGCATCAACAGCGAGTAGTCGCCTGTCATTTCCGAGACCATGATGATTGTCGAAATCGGCGCGTTGGCGGCGCCGGCAAAGAACCCCGCCATGCCGACCAACGCGAAAGCTTCCGGCTGAGTGACAACGTCCGGCCAGAGCATTTTGAATCCCTGTCCCACGGCGGCGCCCGTACAACCGCCAATGACCATAGAAGGGCCGAACACGCCGCCCGAGCCGCCTGAACTAATTGTCAGCGAGGTTGTCAGTATCTTCGCCAGGGCGATGGTCACCAACAGCGGAATGCCGATCGAGGCCGCCGAGTCGAGGGCGATCTGCAGCGTGCGATACCCGGTCGCCATGACTGCCAAAACGCGATTGTCGTATTGAAACGCTTGCCATAATCCCACACCGACCAGTGCGGCGAGCGTTGCACCGATCGCGGGTCGAAAGTGTCGCTTGACCGGCAAACGAGCGAACAGCTTATGAACGCCGTAAAACACTTTGATGTACAGAACAGCGACAATCGTCAAAACGATCGAGAGCACGATATAGGGAATCAATTCCCACGGCGATTCAAACGTATGGTGCAATTTGTTGCCGAATAGAGGCGTGTAACGGAGATGCGACGGAATCGATAGCGTGTAAACCGTATAGGCCACGATCGACGACAGTGCTGCAGGAACAACAACATCGGATTCAAGATCCGACTCGCTATAAAAGATTTCCGCCGCAAACAGCGCGCCTGCAAGCGGAGCGCGGAAAATTGCGCCAACGCCTGCACCCATGCCGGCCGCCAACATGATGCGGCGGTCGCGCGCCGAGAGCCCCAGTCGAGTGGCCAAGAACGAGCCGAACCCGGCGCCAATCTGAGCGATGGGGCCTTCGCGACCACCCGATCCGCCAGTGCCAATCGTAATGGCCGAGGCCAGAGTCTTGATAAACGGAACCAAGGGCCGCACTTCGCCGCGTTTGCAGTGAAACGATTCAATCGCCGCATCCGTGCCGTGGCCTTCGGCCTCGGGAGCAAACGTGTAAACCAACCATCCCGAGACCAGTCCGCCGCCGCCGGCCACGGCCACGAGCAGCCAGGGCGAAATGGCAGCCGGCTCACGATGGAAGAACGCGTGTTCGCCGTCGGGCTCGCCGGGCGAAAATCCCGAAATATCGGCCAAAACGTAGCAAAAGACCAACTGCGTGAGCAATTGAAAGGCAATCGCGCCCAATCCCGCCACGATGCCGATAACACCCGAAAGCAAAAACCATTTGCCTTGGCGCGTCCAGTCGAGATCGACAAGACGCAAACCGAGGCGTTTCATGAAATCCATGGCGATGCAATCGAACCCCGATCAGTGGCGGGGCGACAACGGGCGGGACGAAAGGCCGAAGCGTGTGGTCGGCGTATAAGTCGCTTCCAGGCCAAAAGTACGAGTTTATGCTCGGCCGACCGAGAGCGTCAACCGACGGTCGTGGAATTCTCTCCCTGAAGCAGTGCTTGAGCCTTGAGAATGAGCACGCAACTGGGTGCATGCGTGATTTGACCTTCGATGACCTGTCGAACGGCTTCGGAAAACGGCATTTTAACCGTGCGGATCTGCTCCGTTCCCTCCTGTGCCGTGGCGCCGAATGTGAGTTGTCGGGCTAAAAAGAGTGCCGTCGGCGAGACAATGATCGTGGTAAATGGGTCGACAGAGCCGAGAAAGTCCCACTGCTGGGCCCGAATGCCAAGTTCTTCCTCTAACTCGCGCTGAGCTGTCAGCAGTCGATCTTCACCCGGTTCGATGCCGCCGCTAACGACCTCAATGGAATCTCGGCCCACGCCATAATGAAATTCGTCGGTCAGGTAGACGTATCCGGCATCGTCGACCGGCAGTACGGAAACGCCCGGCTTCATGCGCACCACGCAATGTGTGCCGTCGCGCCCGTCGGGGCGAATCACGTCGTCGCGTTGAACTTCAATCCAAGGATCTCGATAGATCTCCTGGGTGCCGCGAATCTGCCATGGACCGTGCTGTTTCATCATGTGCTTTGCTTTCGAACGGATTACAGGGTGACGTTTGCTCCTCGTGGCAAGAATCCTACCGCGAATCGGTGCCGCCCAGGTAGAGAGGGCCTCGCATCCCCATCCCATTCGACCCAATCTACATCTACGGATGCAAATCGGCCTCGTTTTGTTGCTCTTTCTCGAACTTAGCAGGCTGCGCCGATGGAACTACCGGCATGGGGCGTAATGGAAATCCAATGCACAACTCCGCGACACCCCGCCCCATGTTAACCTGCGTCACCTACGTCAACTGCGTCGCATTCACGTGACAAGGCCTTGAGAAGCGGCGATTTCTGGGCGTATTTGTTGCATTAGTAAGGCTGGGGCATTAAGGTAACGGCGATTTCCCTGCGCTGGACGGCAGGGCACGCGGCAATCAGCAATCTCTGTAGCAGTATGTTCGGATTGGGGGGAGGCGACCGAAGGTGTCGCACGGCGACGAGGCGGCTCGACAAGCCGGCAAGAGCGCCGGAATCTCCCTGGGACGATCTGTATGAATCGTTTCCCTACGAAAGAGCCTACAGAGATCCGCACGGTAGTCCACATCATGATTAGTGCAACGAGCGAGAAATACCATGCAGGCGCGATTTACGCAGTCGTTACGCCGTTTTCCTTCCCGCCTGACCGGTCGACGCCGTAAACAGCGCGTCCCGCGTCGTGTCGATGCGACTCAGCACGTGGCTTTCGAATCGCTCGAAGCCCGCGAAATGCTTACGGCCGATCCGATTGCCGTCGCCGATCTGGCGATCGTCAATCGCAACAGCTTCGTTGATATTGAGCTGCGATTGAACGATTCCGACGCCGACGGCGATGCGCTCACCGTGCTCAGCGCCGCAGGCGCCTCGAATGGCACGGTGGCGACCAACGGCGATGGTACGGTGCGATACACACCCAGCGCCGATTTCACGGGAACCGATTCCTTTACGTACACGCTCAGCGATGGCGACGCCGGCACAAACAACGCTACGGCCACGGTAACTGTCAACGTGGTGGCCAACGGCGCTGGCAACAGTGCGCCGGTCGTTCCCGATAAGTCGTATACCGGCCAGTTCGCCGACGATGTCTTCATGCTCATGGGCAGCGGACTGTTGGCCGGCGATAGCGATGCGAACGGCGACGCAGTTTCACTCGTTGCGCTCAATGGCAACCGATCGGCAATCAACACCCAAGTAACGCTGCTCTCCGGCGCCAGGGTAACGGTGTCGGCCAATGGGCCGTTGGAATATCATCCTGAAACATCGGCTACGATGATCGCGCTGCCGGTGGGAGATTCGGCGGTAGAAGCATTTACCGTAACAGCGAGCGACGGCAACGGCGGGCTTACGATCGTGCCGGTATCGATCACAGTGAATGGCGTGAACGACGCGCCAACCGCAACCGACGACAACTTTGCGACCGGCGAAGACTCGTTGCTTACCGGCGGCAATCTGATTTCCGACGACAACGGGAACGGCATCGACTCCGATCCTGATACCGGCGACACTCTGAGTGTAACGCGCGTGAACGGCAGCGCGGCGAACGTGG
>JAGQOS010000441.1 GCA_020427265.1 Planctomycetales bacterium | reverse complement strand
GCCGACAACACGGGAACGATCACCTTCACCTTTGCCGATACCAGTGGTGCGGGCGCCTCCAATGCGACGTTCAACGCCCTGAGCCTCACCGGCGCCACGTTTGCCGTTCCCGAACCTTCTACCCTGTTGCTAGCCGGTTTGGGCTTGATTGGCCTGTGCTTTGGTCGACGCCGACGTCGCCATGCCAATTCCTTCGGCAGTTTGACGGTCGCTTTGGCAGTCGTACTCCTCACAAGTTCGGCCAGCTTCGCCACGGCGGCAACGGCCCTGATCGACTTCGGCCGCAACACGAATCTTTCCGGTGCAACCTACAATAACGTCTCCAATGGGGCTGGCGCCGTTGCACTCAATGCAACCACGGGCGGAGCGACTGGGTGGTCGATCACCGTAACGGAAGATGGCAGCGGTAGCGGCGGCGACGCCGGATCGGGCGCCGACGCAACGACGTTTCCGGCCGCGCTCAGCAGCTTCGCAACAACCGCACTGCAAGACAGCATTTTCGCGAACGCCGGTGCGGGCTCGTCGCCGAGCATGACCGTCTCCATCTCGGGGCTCGACGACGAGTTAACCTACGACCTGTTGTTCTACGGCTCGCGTCTGAACGGACAGAACGTCGTCAACCAAACCTGGAGCATCACCCAAGGCGTCGGTGGCGCCAACGTACTGCACGATTCGCTCGACAATCAAACGGTCGTCGTCGATTGGAGTGCAACGAGCACAAACGGTTCGGGTGTGATCGAATTCACTATCACCGGCGCCAATTCCGGCGCCTTAGCCCTGAACTTCGGCTCGATCACATCCAGCATCGCCGTTCCTGAACCTTCTTCGCTGCTGCTGGCTGGCCTGGGTGTGTTTGGCCTGTGCCTTCGTCGCCGCCGCATGGCGAACCTCTCTTCTGCCGCCTCTTCTCGAATCGCCTCGCTCGCAAGGAACCCAATCATGAACACCGCCAAAACTTTCTCCGTCGCCCTCATCGCTTTCTCGGTTTTAACGCTCTCGGCCGCAACGTCGTCTGCCGCCTTGCTGCACCAGTACAATTTTAATTCGGCGATTACGCTGCTCGACGACAACGTTGGCACACGCGATTTGACCGACACGCCCGATGGCGGTGGCGGGGCTTCGCCGAGCTTTGTTGCGAGCGTGACGGCCAGCAACGGCACTCGCTTCGGAGCTGTGAGACTCGCCGGTGGCGGTAACGGCGCGTTCAACTACCTGCAAAATACCGACGGTGCGTTCACGCTGCCCAACTTCACGGTCAGCTACTTCGCCCGCACAGATACGAGCAACCAAGGCGGTTTCAAGGGGCTCTTCTCATCGGGCAACGGCGGCAAGATGCAGTTCGACAGCAACAGCGGCACCTACTGGTTTGCCTATCTGGATGAAACGCCCGACTTCACCTCGCCGGTTCCGGTGGATCAATGGGATCACTTCGCGATTACTTACGATGGCGCCGACACGCGTATCTATTACAACGGGGCCGAAGTCGTCGGTTCCCCGGTTGCCGGAAATCCCGACAACACGTTCGACCTGATCCGCATCGGCGCCAACCGGGCGATCGACAATGCGTTCGCTGGCGATATCGACGACTTCCGCATCTACAACAACGCCTTGTCGTCGGCCGCCATCTTCGCCATCTCGAAGGACGGGTTTCTGGCCGTTCCTGAACCTTCGACAGCCCTGCTCTTGGGAATCGGTCTCGTGGGATTGGTCGCTCGCCGTCGCCGCGGGGCGAATGCATCGGCCGTCGTGTTGCCCGCCATGCTCCTGCTCTTCGCTGGCCAAGTCCAGGCTGCTCCGATCGCTCACTTCACGGCCAGCGGCGTGGGCGCTACCTCGCCCACAGACGCCCAGGCTTGGGGTGGTTCGAACATTACCAACCAATCCGCAGCGTTTGAAACCTACTTCGACTACACCGCTGCAGTGGCCGGCGAAACAAACCCGATCGTATTGTGGGAAGCCGGCGGCAACGGCGTGGGCTCGGGCTTGGTGCTCGATGGACCGAACCTGCACTATTTTGCCGGCGCCTCGAACGCCGACGTGGTCAGCGGCTTGCACGGACTGACGGTCGAAACGAACGATGTCCAAGTGGTTGTCGCCTATGAAATTGGCGGCGGCACGGGCAGCAACGAGTTGCTGTCGATCTACGTGAACGGCCTGTTTGTCGCTTCGGCCGACGTCGAAACCGGCAACGACTGGGCGGGCACCGACAATGCCGGTGTCGGCTTCGAAGGAGGCACGCAGCGTTACCAAGGCACGGGTCTATTTACCGACTCCAACGTGGTGAACTTCACCGATGGCGACGATGATGATATTTCGCTCACCGTTTACGATCTGACACTGCCGCAAAACACGATCGACGGCATCGTGATCTATGTTACGCCCGAACCGTCGACAGCTCTGCTAATTGGCTTGGGCCTGGTCGGCCTGGTCGCTCGCCGTCGAATCCGCTCCACGCGAGTACTGGGCGTACTGCTGTTGATCGCCTGCCTCGCCGGTCCGACCCAGGCCGCCACGCTGCTCGATTGGGACGGCACTACCGACCACGACGCCGACGGCACCTGGACCGAAAGCCTGCAATCGTTTAACCCGGGTGGGCTGGACTGGACCCTGGTCAATGGCACGGCGCCGGTTTCGGTGGGCATCCCGCAACTCGGCTTCACGCATGCCTACAACTTCAGCTCGGTCGGCGATCGCGCCGATACCGACGACTTCTCGGCTGGTACGGATCCGACGAACAACGACGCCTCGTTCGAGTTCTGGTTCCGCCCCGATGATCTGGTGGGCAACAAACTGATCTTTGAAACGGGCGGCACGGCCGACGGATCATCGCTCAGCTTAAGCGGCAGCACGTTGCAGTGGGTGTCGAAGGATGACGGCAACAGCGGCGCGGCCACGGCCGACCTCACGGGCCTCGACAGTTTCGGTTGGTATCATGCCGTAGCAGTCGTCGACCTGACCAATGACCTGACATCGCTGTATGTGAAGGGCGGCTTCCAAGATTCCAACACGCTCAACGGTGCGGCCGACTGGAGCGGTACCGACGATAGCCGTTTGGGAACGATTGCCGGCGCCGTTGGCGGCAGCACGGGTGCGTTGGGCGATCTTTCGGGATACGGCACGTTCTTGGGCGATATTGCGGTGATCCGCGTCTACGATACCGCCTTGACCGCTTCCGAGGTCTTCGGCATTTACAGCTCGGCGGTCATCCCCGAACCTTCGACCGCGTTGTTGCTGACCGTCGGCCTGGTCGGCCTGGTCGCTCGCCGCCGCCGCGCCGTTGTCGCTATGCTCGTGATGGCTGCCGTGCTGGTAGTCCCGGCTTCCTTGGAAGCCACGACGGTCGTGAACCTGACCACGGCCAGCCCGGCGCTCGAATACAACTCGACGACCGACGGCACCGGCATCGTGACGAACGCTCCAGGTGTGAACGGCGATGGCCTGACCTTCAACATTACCTTTACGCCGAACTCGGCCGACGTGGCGTCGAGCAATGCTGTTGCCCTGATGGAAATCGGCGGCACGAGCAACGGTTCGGGGCTCTACCTGTCGAACGGCGTGGTCTACTTTCTCGGCAAGATGGATGGTGGCGCCGGCGACACGTATAACCCGGCCTCGAACGACCTCGACTTTGGCTCCGGCAACAACATGATCGGCGCCAAGAGCAGCTACGGCCCGCTCTCGGCCGGCACCACGTATACGGTGGCCGCCATCTACGATCCGCTCAACCCGACCGACCCCACGTTGACCTTGGGCGTGTTGGCCGCAACAAGCCCGCAACTGACTACCGACTTGTTCACGCTCAGCGGCGTAGGCGCCAAGACGAACTGGAGCGGCGACGACACGATCACGTCGTTCATCACGGCCGGTTCCCGTGGCGGCGCTACGAATGGGGCAGGAAACCTGTTCCGCGACTCAACTCAGGTGGCTTTCGCCGGCATCCAAGGCCAGGCCCTGTACTGGAACAGCCAATCCTTCTTGGTCGCCATCCCCGAACCTTCGACCGCGTTGCTGCTTGGCCTGGGCCTGATCGGTTTGGTTGCCCGCCGCCGTCGCGGCGTGACGATTGCTTCGCTCGCCCTGCTCACGCTCGCTGCCGCTCCGACGGCGTCGCAAGCCGCTGCCCTCGA
>JAGQOS010000440.1 GCA_020427265.1 Planctomycetales bacterium | reverse complement strand
AGATTCATGCCGGCCAAATGATCGAATGTCACGGTCCATCGCACCTCGACGTCGAGAAACACGGAGTCGAGGTCCTTTTTGTGGTAATGGTGTGTACCGACGCGCGGGCCAAAGGCGTTGAAGTCGTAGACCCAAATGTCGCCGGTCGGCGGCTTCGACAGGTCGTATTCAATATTGCCGCCAAGGATCCGGACCTTGCGTTCGGGTTTGTCATCGGGCGGCGCCAACAGTTTGCGGCGTTCTTTCTCCAGTGCCACGGCCGCCGCCGTGATGTCCGATGTCTCGACTTTTGCTGGCCGTTCCGGTTGAGGATTCATTTGGGCCTGCTTCGACTTCCACCAATGCAGGCCGTAAGCCATGGCGGGGATCGCCAGCAGGGCGAGAATCCAAAGCCGGCGCTGTTGGCGGAACATGAATCCTTCCACCCGCTTCACGCTTTTGCTCGAGATGGGCCCGCTATGAACTTCGGGTCCGTCGTCGCTTGACTCCTGAATGGGCAGGCTTCCCGGCACGCGCAGCTTGCGGCCGCAATACGGACAGAAGCCCGTTAGTCCTGCGTCGGTATCGTGCGATCCGAGCACCTTTCCGCAAGCGCATTGAATTCGAATCGTCATTGCGCGCTCTCGAAGGCAAAGACGCGACGCTCTCGCCTGCGAACCACCAAAATGTTGGAAGAGACATACCCTAGTAAACCCCATTATATCCCTGTTCGTTGTATTGAACAGCAACGAATTGACGCGGAACGCGGTCGATTCGTTGTCTCGACGCCTCGATTCGGCCAATTTGAGGGTGTTGCGGGTTAGGCCGTTCGCAACGGGGCCCGTTGGGCGAAGCGAAGGGCGATCTGTCGCCGATGATCGCCTTCGCCCCGCCCGTCGACCATCGGCGACAGGGACACCGAGCGTGTGGGTGGCTATACTGTGGTTCGCAATACGAAAGTTGTTTTTTACATCTGGAAAGGCTGTTTTTCCCGAAACGCCAATATCGACGGCTCTGCGCAGGAATGACACCCGAGAGAGGCTTCCAATACATGAGCGTACATTGATGAATTTCACCATTTCCATGCGCCCGTTGGCGTTTTCGTTCGTTTTGGTTCTAACCATCGCTCCCCGGGCGACTGCCGAAGCGTGGACCGACGAAGTTCGCCAGTTGGGCGTCAATCTGGCTGGCGCCGAGTTCGGCAAGCTGCCCGGTGTTTTTCAAAAAGACTATACCTATCCGTGCGCGGAACAATTCGATTACTGCCAGCGCAAGCGCATGCGTATCATTCGCGTGCCGTTCAAATGGGAACGCATGCAGACGACGTTGAACGGCCCGCTCGACGCCCAAGAATTGGCCCGCCTGGACACGGTCGTGCAACTCGCGCACGAGCGCGAACTGAAGCTCGTGCTCGACATGCACAACTATGCCCGCTATCGCGGCGAAGTGATTGGAACGGATCAGGTGCCGAACGACGCGTTCGGCGATGTGTGGCGGCGCTTGGCCGAACATTATCGCGATCGCCCAGCCGTTCTGGCTTACGGCATTATGAACGAGCCGCACGGAACCGGCGGACGCTGGCCGGCTGCGGCACAAGCGTGTGTCGACGCAATTCGCCGGGTCGACCAAGAGCATCTCATCTTCGTCGGCGGCGAAGGATGGAGCGGCGCGCATTGTTGGGCGAAAGTAAACGCCGGTCTGCCGATCAACGACCCGGCCGAACGCACGGTTTACGAAGCCCATCAGTACTTCGACCACAATAATTCGGGTTCGTATCGCCGCAGCTACGACGAAGAGAAAGCCTATCCGAATGTCGGCGTCGAACGCCTGACGCCGTTCATCGGCTGGCTCAAGCAGCACAATCAACGGGGATTTATCGGAGAGTTCGGCGTGCCCGACGACGACGCACGATGGCTTGTCGTGCTCGATAACACGCTGGCCGAAATGCGCAAACACAATTTGGGTGGAACCTACTGGGCGGCCGGCCCCTGGTGGAACAACTATCCCTTGAGCCTGGAACCGCGCGATGGCAAGGACCGGCCGCAGATGGCTGTCTTCGATTACCATCTCGCCGTTCCCCAGCCTGCGGAAAGGCCATGGGAGGAAGCCGCCCAACGCGCGGCCGACGTGGCCGCAGAAGCGCGCGCCTTGGACGAGCGACTGGGCCGGCGCGTATACGACGTTGGCCGTCGCGGCGAGTCGTATCACTACGCCAACCCGGAGAGCACGTTCGCCAGCCTGCCCGATCGCTCCGATGGCCGCCCGGTGCGACGGATCGAATTTCAGCACGATGGCGACCCGGCCTACATCGGCCTGGGGCTGTATTTTGGCGCGCTCGTCGGCCAGAAGCACGCGGCATGGCAACTCGAGGCACGTGCCGAATCCACATGCCAACTCGAAATCAAAGCCTACGATAAGACGGGGCGCCGGTTTACCGGGAAGGTCCAGGTAACACCAGAGTGGCAAATCCTCGCCATCCCGTTCGCAGTGCTAACGTCCAACGGTGAAAGTTTCACCGGCAGTGAACCGATTGAGAAGATCGAGTTCCAGCCGCAAGTCAGCCGCAGCGGCAACAAGCTGTATCTCGGCGCATTGCGGATGACACCGAAGCCGTCACCGTAAAGCGGCGCCCTTTAAAAGAGTCGCCGAAAGGCTGCCTGATTCTGGACTGGCGCCCACTAGCGATTCGACTTATGCGAGCCATCGCACGCCGGAATTTTGCGCGACAATCCACAGGTGCAGTCGTTCAAGCCCTTGCCGTCGAGAATCTGAGCAGTGTATTTTTCGATCCGCGACACCCGCGTCTGCGACTGTTTCGCGCCGGCAAAGAAAATCGCATAGGCCCGCTGTCGCCCAGGTGTCAGCGATTCGAAGGCCGCTTGGAGCGCAGGCCGAGCGGCGAATTGCTCCAGCAACTCCGGCGGGAGTTCCGGTTCCCGATCCGTGGCGAAGTCGACCTTCGCTCCCGACTTCTCCAATTCGATCGCCCGCTGGATGAGATTCTTCAGTTCGCTTTCGCTCGCTTCAATGGCGCGCACACTTGTAAATCGAACTCGCCGAGCGGCCCGCGTGTTGGCGCCTGGTTTTTCTAAAATGCCGTGGGGATCGCTGAGCAAAGCGCCCTGGAAAAAGCTGAGCGTGCAGCTATCCTTCAACGCGCCGAGCATGACAACGTTACGACCTTCGAACGTATAGCAAGGCGCACGCCACTTCATAGTCTCGGATAGTGGGCTATCGAGAACAATCCGCCGCAATTCGTCCAATTCTTTTCGCCAACGCGGTGTCTCGCGCAGATACCGTTCGACATCGCGATTCATGCTGAGTGCCGTTCTCGCCCAAGTGTTCAAGCGGTCCGCCACGCGCCGGCTTCGAGCGCCAAGCAGCGGTCGCTGCACGCCACACGCTAAACGGTGGCGCTCGCCGCCACGGTTTGGCCAAAGGTAAACTCGTCGCCCACATAGTCGATGGCGATCGTCGCTCCCTCGGCGAACTCGCCCTTGAGCAACTCGGTGGCGAGGGGATTCTGCAATTGCTGCTGAATCACGCGTTTGAGCGGCCGGGCTCCATAGGTCGGGTCGTAGCCCTGGTTGGCGATCTCGGCACGCGCTGCTTCGCTCACCTGCAAATGCAACTGCTGTGCTTCGAGCAATTTGGAGAGCCGGTCGATTTGCAGATCGACAATCCGGCGAATCTCGTCGCGCTTGAGTGGATGGAAGACGATCGTTTCGTCGATCCGATTGAGGAATTCGGGAAGGAACTTCGCCTGCAACGCCGCGGTCACCGCTTCGTGCATGGCGTCTTCGTCGCCGCCCCGCTCCGTTACTTCTTGAATGAGCTGGCTGCCGACATTGCTCGTCATGACGACGATCGTATTGGTAAAGTCGACCGTGTGGCCGTGATTGTCGGTCAAGCGGCCGTCGTCGAGCACCTGGAGCAAGATATTGAACACATCGCGATGCGCCTTCTCGATTTCATCGAGCAGCACAACACTATATGGCCGCCGGCGAACGGCCTCGGTCAGCTTGCCACCTTCTTCGTAGCCAACGTAGCCGGGCGGCGCGCCGATCAGGCGGCTCACGGTATGTTTCTCCATGAACTCGCTCATGTCGATCCGCACCATGGCGTTTTCGTCGTCGAAGAGCGTTTCGGCCAGCGCTTTGCAAAGCTCGG